>JAUHVS010000044.1 GCA_030424955.1 bacterium
TCCTCGGTGACGGAATCGATGTAGGCGGGCTCGCCCTGGCTGCGCCAGTGTTCTGCCACCCGCTCCACCTCGTGATCGGACACGAACGGACCGTGCACGCGGGTGAGGCTGCCCGACAGCGGCTTGTAGAGCATGTCGCCCTTGCCCAGCAGCTGCTCCGCGCCCTGTTCGCCGATGATCGTGCGGCTGTCGATGCGGCTCGACACGGCAAAGCTGATGCGCGTGGGGAAGTTGGCCTTGATGACGCCGGTGATGACGTCCGTCGAGGGCCGCTGGGTGGCCAGGATCAGGTGGATGCCGGCCGCGCGCGCCTTCTGCGCGATGCGGGCCACGGCGTACTCCACCTCTTTGCCCGCCACCATCATCAGGTCGGCGAACTCGTCGATGACCACCACGATGTAGGGCAGCTTGGCCGGCGGCTCGTTGTCCTCGGTCCACAGCTCGGGGAAGGGCACGCTGTCGTCGCCCGCGCCGCCGCGGGTGGCCAGCTCGATCTCGCCGAGCACCTTGATGACCTTGCGGTTGTAGCCGCGGATGTCGCGCACGCCCGCGTTCTTCATCAGCTCGTAGCGCCGCTCCATCTCGTCCACCGCCCAGCGCAGCGACATGGCCGCCTTCTTGGGGTCGGTCACCACGGGCAGCAGCAGGTGGGGGATGCCCTCGTAGATGCTCAGCTCGAGCATCTTGGGGTCCACCATGATGAAGCGCACCTCTTCGGGGGTCGCGTGGTAGAGCAGGCTCGTGATCATGCCGTTGACGCCCACCGACTTACCGGAGCCGGTGGTGCCGGCCACCAGCAGGTGGGGCATCTTCGCCAGATCGGTCACCACGGGCGCGCCGTGGATGTCCTTGCCCAGCGCCATGGGGAGGGCCAGCTTCTTGTCGCGGAAGGTCTGCGAGCCGATGATCTCCTTCAGGTAGACCATCTCGCGGGTCAGGTTGGGCACCTCGAAGCCCACCACGCCCTTGCCCGGGATGGGCGCCACGATGCGCACCTTGACCGCCTTCAGCGCCATGGCCAGATCGTCCGCCAGGTTGGCGATGCGGCTGATGCGCACGCCGGGGGCCGGCTCGAACTCGAACATGGTGACCACGGGGCCGGGGTGGATCTCGGTGACCCGCCCGTCGATGCGGAAGGTGCGCAGGGCCTCGACCAGCCGCTCGGCCTGGGCGCGCAGGTGCACGGGGTCGACCTCGGTGCGGTCGTCGTCGGAGTAGTCGAGGAAGTGCAGCGACGGCTTGACGTACTCGGCGTGCACGTCGTGCTCGGGCAGCGGGATCATCAGCTGGGCGGCGTCCTCGTTCTGGATCCGCCGCGTGACCAGGGGCTGCGAGACGCTCGGCTTCGGCGCCTCGATGGGCGCGTCGCCCTTGATCGGATCGACGTCGTCGATGGCGGCGAGGCTGCCCAGCACGGTGTCGTGGTGGGCCCCCGAGAGCGCCTCGGCGTCCATGGGATCGTCCAGGGCGACCCCGGCGTCGTCGGCGTCCAGCACGGGGGCCGCGGCGGTCCCGCGGGGGGCGCGCTCTGCCTTGCGGGCGGCGCGGCGGCTGGCCCGGGGCGCGGGCGTCTCGCTGGCGGGGGCGCGATCCGGGGCGGGGGCGTCGGCGATCTCAGCCCCGCCCAGCTCGAAGCCGCCGGTGTGATCGGGGCGCTGCCCGTGGCCGGCGCGGGGCACCTTGGGCCCGCCGCGGCGGCCGAAGAGGCCCAGCAGGCCCTTGCGGGGCGCCGGCGCGTCATCCAGGGCGGGCATGGCGGTGGTGTCGCCGTGATCGCCGTCATCGCCCAGGCCCGGCTGGGCCTCGGTGTCGTGGCTCGGGCGGTCGCTGCCCCGGCGGTCGGGGCCCTGGCTGTCGGGCGCCTGCCGGTTGGCCTTGCGATCGGCCGCCGCCTGGCGGGCGGCCGCCCGGTCGGCGGCCTTGGCCTCGCGGCGGGCGGCCTTGGCCTCGCCCCGCTCGGCGCGGCGCTCGGCGCGGGCGGCGCGCCACTGGCCCCAGCGCTCGCCCAGGCCACCGAGCAGGCCGGCGGCGCCCTTGTGCACCTCGACGGCGCCGCTGGCCGCCTGACCGGCGATGGGGCGGGCGGCCTTGCCGGCGAGGCCCACCAGGCTGATGCGGGTGGTGACCACGAAGGTCAGCGCGATGACGGCGTACACGATCAGGTAGGCGCCGGTGCGGCCGAACATGGACTGCAGGATCTCGCCGCCGGTGGTGCCGATCAGGCCCCCGGCGTCGTGGCCGAGGATGGGCTCGCCGCGCATCCACAGGTAGGCCGCCATGGCGCAGAACCGCACCATGATGGGGTAGCCCACCGCGTCGCCCACCGAGATCTTGATGCGCTTGCCGGTCATGAAGGCCAGCCCGGGGGCGGCGAGGGTCAGCGGCAGCAGGAAGGCCGCCAGGCCGAAGATGCCCAGCAGGATGTCGGCCACGAAGGCGCCCACCGGGCCGATGAGGTTGTGGGCGTTGCCGGTGGTGGCGGCCATGCCGGTGGCGCTGACGTCATCGGGATCGAAGCTGCCCAGGGCCAGCAGCAGCGCCGCCGCCACGGCGAGCACCGCGATGCCGAAGACCTCGTTGCGCAGCGCCTCGGTCTGATGATCCGAGGCTCGCCGCCGCTGGGGGACCGCGGGCGTCTTGCTCGTGGCCGCCCGCGCGCGGGTGGTCTTCTTCCCGGTCGTGCTCGCGTCGCTCCCGCGCCGCCCCGTCCGCTTTGCCGCCTCCGCCACCTCGACCTCCTGCCTGGGCTCAGGCCCAGGGCCCTCCCGGTGAGTATTGTAGGATGGTGTAGGTGTAAGTCAACCGCTGTCCTACGTTGCGCCCGCTGCGCAGGGGATCCGCTCGAGGGGGCAGAGACGGGCCGACTTGCAACCGCTGGCCCGCGACCGCATGCTCCCCGCGATCAATTCGTCGAGAGGTGCCCCATGGCCATCGATCCGTCCCTGCTCGAGCTGCTGGTCTGCCCCGAGTCCCGCGAGAAGCTGACCCTCGCCGACGACGCGGTCGTCGAGGCCGTGAACGCCGCCATCAAGGGCGGCCACCTGCGCAACCGGGCCGGGCGCCCGGTGGACGCCGCCGTGAGCGGCGGCCTGGTGCGCCCCGACAACAAGTTCCTGTACCCGGTGCGCGACGACATCCCCGACCTGCTCATCGACGACGCCATCCCCCTCGACCAGCTCTGATCGAGCCTGAGTCGAGGTCGGCTCGGGCCCGGCGCGCACCCAGGCGGTGCGCCGCCGCAGCGGCCCGGCCGGGCGCCCCCCGGGCGCCGACGCTCCCTGTGACGTGAGGGTAGGGCCCCGCGCTGGCGCGTGGGCCGATCGCGCGGCCCGTCAGTGGCCGTGGTCGTTGAGATCCACCTCGGGGGCGTGGGCCGTCAGCCAGGCCTCCACCTCGCCGCGGTAGCGGGCGATGGCCTCGGCGTTGGGCGCCTCGAAGCGCATCACCAGCACGGGCTGGGTGTTGCTGGCGCGGATGAGCCCCCAGCCCTCGGGGAAGTCGATGCGCGCGCCGTCGATGGCGTTCACCGGGTAGCGATCCGAGAAGTGCGCGCAGGCGCGGGCCACCACGTCGAACTTGGCGCTGTCGGCGCAGCCCACCCGCAGCTCCGGGGTGGTGACGGTGGCGGGCAGGCCGTCCAGGAAGCCCGCCAGGGTCTGCTCGCCGCGGCTCAGCAGCTCGATCAGCCGCGCCCCCACGTAGATCGCGTCGTCGAAGCCGAAGAAGCGGTCGGCGAAGAACAGGTGTCCGCTCATCTCGCCGGCGAGCTCGGCGCCGGTCTCGCGCATGCGGGCCTTGATGAGCGAGTGGCCGACCTTCCACATCTCGCCGACCCCGCCGGCGGCCTTGACCCCGTCGTAGAGCACCCGGCTGCACTTCACCTCGCTGACGAACTTCGCGCCGGGGTGGCGGGTGAGGATGTCGCGGGCGAAGAGCAGCAGGAGCTGATCGCCCCAGAGCACCCGGCCGGTGTGATCCACGGCGCCGATGCGGTCGCTGTCGCCGTCGAAGGCCACCCCCAGATCGGCGCCCGTCTCGATGACCTTCGCCTTGAGATCCGAGAGGTTGGCCTCGACGGTGGGGTCGGGGTGGTGGTGCGGGAAGCTGCCGTCGGGCGTGCAGTAGAGCTCGACCACCTCCAGGCCCAGCTGCCGGTACAGGGCGGGCCCGAAGATCCCGCCGGTGCCGCTGCCGGCGTCCACCACCACCTTGATGGGGGTCGGCCCCAGGTCGATGTGCTCGGCCACCCACGCGCGGTAGGGGCCGATGGCGTCGAGGGCCTCGAGGCCGCCGTCGCCGTGCTCGAAGTCCTCGGCCTCGATGAGGGCGCGCAGGGCGGTGATGCCCTCGCCGTAGATCGAGCCCTTGCCCAGGCCCAGCTTGAAGCCGTTCCAGTCGCCCGGGTTGTGGCTGCCGGTGATGGCGACGCCGCCGTCGACCCCCAGCGCGTGGGCGGCGAAGTACACGATGGGCGTGGGCACCTCGCCCACGTCGGCGACGTCCACGCCGGCGGCGCGGACGCCCTGGGTGAAGGCCTCGAACAGCCGCGGCCCGCTGGTGCGCACGTCGCGGCCCACGGCCACCCGGCGGCCGCCCGCCCGGCGCACGGTGGTGCCGTAGGCCTGGCCCAGGGCCCGCACGAAGGGCGAGGGCAGATCGGCGTCGGCGCGGCCGCGGATGTCGTACTGGCGGAAGATGCTCGGATCGGTCTTCACAGCAGGTCCTCGTTCACAGCAGGTCCACTTTCAGATTTCAGAGCAGGTCGCTTCGGCCGCGGGCCTTGAGGGCGTTGACCACCTTGCGCACGTCCTGGGCGCGCTCGCGGTCGCACACGAGCACGGCGTCCGGGGTGGCCACCACCACCAGATCGCTGGTGCCCACGGCGGCCACGGTGATCCCGGGCTCGGCGTGCACGGTGGTGCGGTGCGCGTCGACGAGCACGCACTCGCCCTGCACCACGTTGTCCTGGGCGTCGGAGTCGGCGAAGTCGCTCAGGGCCGCCCAGTGGCCCACGTCGTTCCAGCCGATGTCGGCGGGCACCACGCGCACGCGCTCGGCGTGCTCCATGATGCCGTAGTCGAGGCTGACGCTCTCGAGGGCGTTGTACTCGTGGGCCAGCACGTCGCCGTAGCCGGGGGTGCCGATGGCGGCCTCGATGCGCTTGAGCGCCGCCGACAGCCGGGGGAGCAGCCGCGCGATGTCATCGAGGATGCGCCGCGCGGTGAAGAAGAACATGCCGCTGTTCCACAGGTAGCCGCCGTGCTCCAGGTAGCGCTCGGCCACCTGCCGCGGGGGCTTCTCGACGAAGCGGTTCACCGCGCAGACCTCGACGCCGTCTCCGGTGAGGGCGGTGTCTTTGCGGTCGTAGTGGATGTAGCCGTAGCCCGTCTCGGGGCGGGTGGGGCGGATGCCCAGGGTGACGATCTCGCCGGCCCGGGCGCGCTCGGCGGCGGCGGCCACCAGCCGGCGGAAGCCCGCGTCGTCGCCGATGTGATGGTCGGCGGGCAGCACGGCCATGATGGCGTCGGGGTCCTCGCGGGCGACGTGGATGGCGGCCAGGCCCACGCAGGGCGCGGTGTTGCGCGCGCAGGGCTCCACCACCAGGGCGTCGGGGCCCAGCTCGGGGCACACGGCGCGGATGCCCGCCTCGTGCCGCTCGCCCGCCACGATCTTGACCCGCGACGTGGGCACCAGGGGCGCCAGCCGGGCGATGGTCTCGGTCAGCAGCGGCCGCGCGGTGCCGATGGCCAGGAACTGCTTGGGCCGCGCCACCCGGGACAGGGGCCAGAATCGGGTGCCGGAGCCCCCGGCCATCACCACCGCGTAGAGCATCAGCGCCGCCTCCTCAGATCAGGGCTGGGTGGGGCGCCACGGGCTCACTCCGCGCCGCGCACCCACGCTTGCAGGTCGGGCAGGGTGACCGACTCCCAGTCGTCCGACAAGCGCAGGGCGAGGAACTGACCGAAGACCCCGCGGATCATCTGGTCGAGCTGCTCCAGCAGCTCCATGCGCTCGTAGAACTTCTCGGCGTCGTCCTTGGCCAGCACCGCCGGCACCTTGACCCCGCCCAGCGAGAGGGTGTCTCCCTTGAGCACCAGCCCCCACTCCTGGCTGCCGCGCACCACGCGCAGGCGCGCCTCGCGGGCGAGCTTGCCCAGCCGCAGGGCCGTGCGGGCCTCGAGGCTGGTGGTGGGGTGGCCACCCTTGAAGTGGTTCTCCTGGGCGTCGATGGTGGCCGATCCGACGACGAGCTTGTCGTCGAACCAGATCTCGAAGTCGCCGAACTCCTTGTCGAGCATGAACTCGCCGTCGCGGATCTCGGACTGCCACCACAGCCAGGTGACGAACTCGGCCCCGAGAAACGAGGTGCGGTGCATCTGATCGAGCAGGTCCATCGGTTACCCCTTCAGCGCGGCGAGGGCGGTGTCGGCGTCCACGAAGGGCGTGGGCTCGACCTGCTCGAGGCGGGCCTTCTGCGCCTCGGTGAGGGTCAGCCCGCGCTCGTGCAGCGCGATGGTGTAGGGCACCTCGGGCACCAGGCTCAGCCGGAAGGTGTCCTCGAAGAGCTCCATGAACTCGAGGTTGGTCTTCTCGCTCGACGAGAAGAACCGCACCGTGCCGTCGGTCCAGTTCCACACCAGGTCGATGCTCTTGACGCTCGGGAACATGCGGGCGCGCAGGCTCAGCCGCACCCGCTCTTTGACCTCGGCGCGCTCATAGCGGTTCAGGCTGTCGCGCTTCTGCTCGAGCATCAGCTTGCGGCACTCGGCCTCGGTGTGCAGCCGCAGCAGGGGCCCGGGCACGGTGAGGGTGTCGATGCGCATCCCGAGCACGATGTACTCGTTGAGGTGCCAGTCGGACTCCGCCAGCTCCACGTCCAGCGGGAACTCGGCGCTGCACCAGCCCACGGACCGCTCCTCTTCGTTGGCGGGGTCGATGGGCGTGTGCGCGAGGCGGCGGATCTCCGCCAGGAAGGTGGTCGGCCAGTTGTCGGGCAGCTCACCTTGAACGTGATACTGCCGGTAGGTCAGGCCGCCGCTGAAGGCCCCCATGGGCGCGTCCTCCTCAAGCTGTTTCGGGTCGAGGCGGGCAGCATAAACCACATGTGGGTCTATGTGCGAAAATATGGTGCGACGCCCGCTTTGACAGGCCGTGGGGGGCCTGTCTAGAGTCTGCGCCGTGCGGCCGCTCCGGGGCGACCCTGGGCCAACGGTCTCGAAGGGATGGACATGTTCACACGCGCATCGCGGGCGATCCTCGCGCTCCTGGCCACTCTGGTCGTCGGCGGCGCCCTGGCGCAGCCGACCCCCGTGGTGGTGGCGCCCGACGCCGCCGCCGCGGCGCCCACCGTGGTGCTCACGCCCGAAGCGCAGGCGCAGCTGTCGGCGGCCGACCGCCAGCGGGCCGCGGAGCTGAAGGCGGCGGCCAACAAGCTGTTCGTCGACGGCCGCTACCAGGAGGCCATCGAGAAGTTCAGCCAGTCCCACGACATCAGCCAGGACGGCAACCTGCTGTACTCCATCGCGGTCAGCTACCAGAGCCTCGAGAAGTGGCAGGCCTGCGTGACCTACATGGAGCGCTTCCTGGAGTCGGCGCCGCTCGGGCCCAAGCGCGACCGCGCCGAGAACACCCGGCTGAGCTGCGACGCCCGCATCGAGCGCGACCAGCAGCTGATCGTCACCAGCACCCCGCCGGGCGCCAAGATCTTCATCGACGACCGCGCCAAGGGCGTGGTGGGGCAGACCTCGCCCGACAAGGCCTTCACCACCTACCTGCGCCCCGGCCAGCACACGGTGTGGCTGGATCTCGACGGCTACGAGCCCATCGAGCAGGTCATCGAGGTGCAGCAGAAGGAGCCCTTCCGCATGGCCGTCACCCTGACGGCGGTCAAGAACCAGGGCTTCGTGTTCGTGGACTGCACGGTGAAGAACGCCACGGTCTACGTGGCCGGCAAGAACATCGGCCTGACGCCCTTCGACAAGCCGGTGCCCCACGCCGCGGGGCCGCTGCAGATCGTGGTGCAGCGCGACGGCTACACCCGCTTCAGCAAAGAGATCGTCGTGCGCAAGGGCGAGCTGACCACCGTGGACGCCTACGTGGTGAGCCTCGAGACGCCCACCACCTGGCGCACGGGCCTGGGCTGGACCATGAACGCCTTCGGCGCGCTGGCGCTGGGCGGCGGCTTCGCGGCGCTGTACTTCGCCAACCAGCAGTACAACGACACCGACGAGTACGAGCGCTTCGCGCTGTTTGAGAAGATCGGCTACGGCGTGGGGGGCGGCCTGCTCGCCATCGGCACCAGCCTGGTCATCTGGGACTCGGTGCGCGACATCATCCCCGAGGACGAGCGCAACCCTGGCTACGGCAAGCCCGTGAGCCTGCCGGCGCGCGCTGCGCTGCCGGTGAACTTCGGCGTCGGCCCCGGTGGCGTCGCCTTCGGCTTCACGTTCTAAGGGGTGCGAGACATGCGCAGGATCATCGCCCGACTCGACGTCGCCCGTATGGCTCCGCTGGCCGTGGCCCTGGCCGTCACGGCCTGCGCCGAGGGCAAGGACCCGCCGCCGCCGTCGCCCATCGTGCTGGTGGAGGGCGGCAGCTTCACCATGGGCTCGGATCGCTTCGATCCCTGCGGCAACAGCAGCACGGCGGGCATCGCCTGTACGCCGCTGGTGCAGTCCGAGATCGTGCCGCACCCGGCCACCGTCGACAGCTTCTGCATCGACCGCACCGAGGTGACCGTCGAGCAGTACCGGCACTGCGTCGCCCGCGACGAGTGCAGCAAGCCGCTGCAGACCAACACCGGCAAGGTGCAGACCCCCAGCTACATCCGGCGCTACTACAACGAGCCCGACACCTACGGGGATCACCCGGTGGTGGGCGTGACCCATGGGCAGGCCCAGGCCTTCTGCGAGAGCAAGGGCGGGCGGCTGCCCACCGAGGTGGAGTGGGAGTTCACCGCCACCAGCCGGGGCACCCAGCGCGAGTCGGTGTGGCCGGCCGATGACGCCCCGGCCTTCCGGGTGCTCATCGAGGCGGCGTGTACCAACAACCGCGGCGAGCTGGCCCTGGGCCAGTGCAGCGACACCGTGCGCCCGGTGGGGGCGTCGGCCCGGGACCGCACCGCCCAGGGCGTGATGGACATGGCCGGCAACGTCAGCGAGTGGGTCGCCGACGAGTTCGACTTCCTGGCGTACTGCGCCGACGACGTCGGCTACGAGGTGGTGCGGCCCCAGGGCCAGGACAACTTCGCCCGCTTCAGCCAGGGCGTGCCCGCCAGCGTCGCGCCGGACGGCGCCTGCGTGGACAGCTGCGAGGAGAGCTTCACGGCCTGCGAGCAGGTCTGCCGCCGCACCTTTGGCCCCCTGTACGACCGCGACCTGGAGCAGGAGCGCAACGAGGCCTTCCTGGCCGAGGTGCGCCGCGACTGGCAGTGGGACCAGTGCCGCACGCAGTTCCATGGCGTCACCGCCAACATCGGCGACGTGCGGGGCGAGTCCCTCAGCATCATGTGCGATCCGGCGGATCCGGCCTGGTGCGACACCAGCGCCTACCCCGACGCCCCGGCTGACACCTGCACCCAGTACTGCGGCTGCCTGACGGCTGATCTCGCGGCGGCGCCCACCAGCGGCAACGCGTGCGTCAACCGCTGCGTCGAGGGGTTCCAGGCCTGCATCGGGGACGGCTGCGCCGCCGAGGGCGCGGTGGTGGCCTGCAACCGCGAGGGGAGCCGCAAGCCGACCCCGTGGTGCATCCCGCGCGCCGGCGCGACGGGCGCCACCGTGCGCACCGAGGTGCCGCCGCGGCTGTCGTTCTACGACGGCAACCCCGCCTACGTGGTGCGCGGCGGCGACGTGAGCACCGAGCTGGCCTGTGAGGCCCGGCCCACCCGCCGGCAGGCGCGCAACGGCGCCGTCAGCATCGTGGGCTTCCGCTGCGCCTACGACGCCGTGGGCGGCGCCTGCCCCACCCGCTGAGCGGCCCGGCGGCCGGCCCCGGCCGGTCGGCCTGAGCGCCGCCGCTACACCCCCAACGAGAGCTGTCGGGAGGGCGCCGCCGGGCGCCGGAAGGGGCTGGGCGAGGGCTCGGCTGGCCCCGCCGCCGGGTAGCCGTGCGCCCGCCGCGCGCCCTCGAACAGGGCGTGGATGGCGTCGGCGTAGGTGCCGGCGCCGCGCATGCGGTGGCCGAAGCGCGGATCGTTGGTCTGGCCCCCGCGGGTGTCGCGGATGCGGTTGAGGATGCGGTCGGCGCGATCGGGCAGGGCGGCGCGCACCCGGGCCTCGAAGACCTCGCGCACGGCGCCGGGCAGCCGCACCAGGATGTGCCCCGCCCACTGGGCCCCCGCCGCCCGGGCGGCCCCCAGGATGTCGCTGATCTGGCTGTCGCTCAGCCCCGGGATGATGGGCGCCACGTTGACGCCCACGGGCACGCAGGCGGCGGCCAGCCGGCGGATGGTCTCGAGGCGCCGGGCCGGGGGCGGCACCCCGGGCTCGATGGCCCGCGCGTGCACGGGATCGAAGAAGGGCACGCTCACGGTGACGGCCACCCAGGCGTCCCGGGCCAGGGCCTGCAGCAGATCGAGGTCGCGCTCGATGAGCGGGCCCTTGGTGATGATGGCCACCGGGTTGCGGTAGCGGTGGCAGACCTCGAGGCAGGCGCGGGTGAGGCCGTAGTGGGCCTCGAGGGGCTGGTAGCAGTCGGTGTTGCCGCTGAAGACCACCAGCTCGCCGCGCCAGCCCGGGCGCCGGAAGGCCTGCTCCAGCAGCCGCGGGGCGTCGGGCTTGATGACCACCCGGCGCTCGAAGTCGGTGCCCGCGCCGAAGCCCAGGTACTCGTGGCTGGGCCGCGCGTAGCAGTAGGCGCAGGCGTGCAGGCAGCCGCGGTACGGGTTGACCGAGTAGCGGAAGGGGATGTCGGGGCTGTCGTTGCGCGACAGGATGCGGCGGGTGTGATCCACGTACACCTGCAGCCGCGCCTTGGGGGGCTCACCGATCCAGTCGACGGCGGTGTGGTGCCAGGGGTTGGGGGGGTTGTCGATGGGGATGAGCGCCATGGGGGCGAGTGTTGCACTGAACTAAGGTTCAGTCAATTCAGGCGCGCCCGATCCTGCGTCAGCCCCCGCTGGCCCCGATCTCGATCGGCGTGCCCCGGGGGCTGGGGCCGTGGGCGGCCCACCACTCAGCCCGCGCCTGCGCCGGCCAGGGCGCCAGCGTGGCCGGGTCCGACAGCAGGGCCTCGAGGGCGTGCCCGAGGGCCTCGGCGCTCGCGGGGCGGTCGCCGGGCGCCTTGGCCAGGCACTGGCAGATCAGGGCGTCCAGCGCGGGCGGCAGGGGGCCCGGCGCCGCGGTGGAGGGGGCGGCCGGGGTGTCGCGCAGGTGGCGCGCGACCTGCGCCATGGCCGTGGGGGCCTCGAACACCAGCCGGCCCGTGAGCAGCCACCAGGCGACCCCGCCCAGGGCATACAGGTCGGTGGCGGGGGTGATGGCCTCGCCCAGCATCTGCTCGGGGGCGGCGAAGGCCGGCGTGCCAGTGAGCTGCCCGTCGCGGGTCAGGCGGCTCTCGCCGTCGGCGCCGGCGCCGTGCCGCACGAGCCCGAAGTCGAGCACCTTCAGCACGTCGAGCTCGCCGCCGTGGCGGCACACGAAGAGGTTGGCGGGCTTCACGTCGCGGTGCACCAGGCCGTGGGCGTGGGCCTCGGCCAGCGAGCGGCAGGCCTGGCGCAGCAGGGCGACGGCCCGGGCGGGGGGCAAGGGCCCGTGGCGCTTCACCAGGGTGTCCAGGTCGAGGCCGTCGAGCAGCTCCATCACGTAGAACAGCCGGTCGTCGTCGGTGCGCCCGAAGTCGTACACCGCCACGGTGTGCGGGCTCTGCAGGGTGGCGGTGACCTGGGCCTCGCGCTCGAAGCGCTGGGCGACGGTGTCGGCGCGCAGGCCCAGGGCGTCGGCGCGGATGAGCTTCACGGCGGCCGGGCGCGCCAGGAAGCGGTGCTGGGCCCGCCACACCTCGCCCATGCCGCCCTCGCCGAGCTTCTCCACCAGCCGGTAGCTGCCCACGGCGTCGGCCGCCGAGAGGGCGCGCTCCACGCTGTGCAGGTGCCGCGACACGAAGAGCACGATCAGCAGCACCGCGAGGTTGGGGAAGAAGCGCATGACCAGCAGGTCGGTGGGCGGGCAGTCCATGCCGAGCTGCACGTGCACCGCGACGCTGAGGGGGTCGGTGGCCAAGGTCAGCAGCGCCGCGAGGGTGGCCTTCAGGGGCGGGCCCGGGATGAGCAGCGCGATCAGCAGGGTCCACAGGCCGGCGGGGGAGACGCCGGGCAGCAGCACCTCGGGCCAGGGGCCGCCGTTGACGTACAGGCTCGACTGCAGCCCCGCGAGCACCGACCAGCCGTAGCCCAGGGTGATCACGTGGCGGGGCGCCAGCCGCTCGCCCTGCGCGATCCAGTACAGGCCGAGCCCACCGATCATGTAGGCGACCTGGGAGAGCAGGTCGAACCAGCCGGCGTCGTGCTGGCGGAAGCTGCCCGTGAGGGCCGCCAGGATCATGATGACGACCTTGAGCCCCACCAGCCCCAGCGCGACGCGGCCAAAGCGCAGGGCCACGGCCTGCAGCCGCCGGGGCGACAGGCTGTGGCCCAGGCCGCTCCACCGCGCGGTGGCCCGCAGGCCGCGCAGGATCTGGGAGGACGGGGTCGAGGGGGTCGGGGGCGGGTGCACGGCCGGAGGATAAGTGTCCGGTGGGGGCGCCACCACCCCTACCCCCTGCGCTTCACACTCCTTGACACACCCCCACGCCGGCAGGATCCCTGCGCGGCGCAGCGCGGAGACCCGGAGGGAGCATGCGGCGAGGCTGGGGTGCGATAGGGGTGTGGGTGAGCCTGGCGGCGGCGGGGGCCCTGGGCGCGCCGGCGGGCGCGGCGCCCGGGGCGGCGCCCTCGCCCGCGGCGGTGCTGCAGGAGCTGGTGGCGGCGGCGCCCGCGGGGCCCGACGGCCGGCCGCTGTTCCCGGCGGATCTGCAGGTGGTGTGGGCCCAGGGCGACGCGCTGCGGGTCACGGGCGACTTCGACGCTGATCCCACCCGACAGGCGCTGCGCATGGAGCACTGGGTGGGCGCGCTGTCGGCCGCCGGCGTGACCGGCGGCGCCCGGCTGCAGGTGCCCGACGGCGCCGGCGGCTGGCGGCCCCTCGGCGGGGTGGATCTGACGCCCGCGCCGCCCCGGACCCCGGCGGCGCCCGCCCCGCCGCGGCTGGCCCTCGGCCGCCCGATCGGGCGCGGGGTGCTGGCGGGCCGGCGCATCGCCCTGTCGGCGGGCCACGGCTGGGTCAGCGACGGCGCGGGGGGCTGGCGCACGCAGCGCAGCCGCTGGGCCTTCGAGGGCTGCGGCGCCTGCCGGGGCATCACCGAGGACTTCTTCACCGCCGAGGTCGTCAGCCACCTGCTCATCCCGCTGCTGCAGCAGGCCGGCGCGACGGTCATCACCGCCCGCGAGCCGGACCACGATCTGGCCGCGCCCCTGATCATCGACGACGGCGATCCGGCCTACAGCGAGCAGGGCCCCTGGGTGGCGGGCAACAACCCGGGGGGCTTCCGCGATGACTACCGCGTGCTGCCCGCGGGGGCCGAGGGCAGCGCCCGCTTCGACCTGAGCGGGGCGCCGGGCGTGCGCCGGGTGGCCCTGCGCTGGCGGGACGGGGGCAACCGCACGGGGGCCGCCCAGGTGTGGATCGATCACGCCGCGGGGCGCACCACCCTCACCATCGATCAGCGCCGCATGGGCCGGCTGTGGCTCGACCTGGGCACCTACACCCTCAACGCCCGCAGCGCCCTGACCGTGGGGCCCGGCCCGGACGGGGTGCTCATCGCCGACGCCGTGAAGGTGGGCGGCGGGCGCCACCCCGAGGCCGAGCACCCCTGGTGGCAGATGGCCGCGCTGCTCTACGTGTCGGCCGCCGGCGCCGACGACGGCGTGCTCGCCGGCAACGACGTGACCATCCGGCCGCGCTACGCCGAGTACGGCGACGCGGACGTGTACCTGTCGATCCACGCCAACGCCTCGGGCCAGCCGGGCGGCAGCCGGGCCAACGGCCTGAGCACCTACCGCTACAGCTGCCAGCGCTACGGCGATCACTCGCCGGCGGGGGCGGCGGTGGACTGCGACGATCCGCCGGGCTCCGCGGCGCTCACCGAGGGGGTGCACGCGGCCATGCTCGAGCGGCTGCGCCTCGACTGGGACCCGGGCTACGGCGACCGCGGCGCGCGGGTCGCGAACTTCGGCGAGCTGCGGGATCTGGAGGGCGCGCCGGGCGTGCTCATCGAGACGGGGTTCTTCGACAACCTGGCCGATCCCAGCGGCGGCGCGGCCCAGCCCGACAACCGGTCGCTGCACGATCCCCGCTGGCGGGAGGCCTTCGCGGCCGGCCTGGTGACGGGGCTGGCGCGCTACTTCGATCCCACCGCCCCCGCGCTGCCCGGCCGCCCCGAGGGGCTGTCGGCGCGCAACCAGGCGGACGGCACGCTGGCCTTGAGCTGGGCCGCCGTGCCCGGCGCGACGGGCTACCGGGTGTTCATCAGCAGCGCGGGGCGCGCGCAGGACGACGGCGTGCCCACCCCGGGGCCGCGCTACGTCACCGCGGGGCTCACGCCGGGGCGGATCTACACCCTGCGGGTGGCCGCCGAGAACCGCACCGGGCAGGGCCTCGCGAGCCAGGCCGTCGCCGTGCGCTTCCGCGGCGCCCGGCTCGCCGAGGGCGTGGCCCCCGCGGACGCCCTGCTGCTCTACGGCTACGACCGCCGCGACGCGCGGGTGCAGCGCCAAGACAACGACCTGCGCTACGCGGTGGAGCACGGCGACGGCCTGGGCGCGGTCGAGGGGCTGTACTTCGACGGCGCCCTGGACGAGGCGGTGGAGGCCGGCGACGTGGCCTTGGGCGCCTATGGCCTGGTGGATCTGGCGGTGGGCAAGGACAGCACCGCCGACGACGCCGTGTCGGCGGCCATGCGGGGCCTGCTGGGGGCGTACTTGGACGGCGGCGGCCGGGTGATCCTGTCGGGCGAAGAGATCGGCTGGGACCTGGTGGAGCGCAGCGACGATCCCGACGAGGCGGCCTGGCTGGCGGCGCGCTTCGGCGCCGAGTACGTGGCCGACGACGCCGACACCTTCGCCCTGTCGGGGGTGGGCGTGTTCGCGGGGGTGGGGGACGCCGCCCTCGACGACGGCAGCGCCGGCACCTACGAGGTGCGCTACCCCGACGTGTGGGCGGCCGTGGGCGACGGCGCGCTGGCCTTCGCGTGGCCGGATGGCACGGGCGCCGCCGTCGCTACCCCGCAGACCGTGCTGTTCGGCGCGGGCCTGGAGGCGGTGATCCCAGCCGAGGCCCGGCGGGCGATCTTCGCGGCGGCCGTGGGCTGGCTGGGCCTGCCGGTGGCCCCGGGTGATCTGGACCTCGACGGCGCGCCCGATGGCTGCGAGCGCCGCTTTGGCTTCGACGATCGCGACGGGGCCGACGGCGACGCGGACCCGGACGGGGACGGCCGCGGCCTGGCGCAGGAGTGCGCCGAGGGCACCGATCCGACGGTGGCCGACGAGGTCGCGCCCGACGCCGGGCCCGACGCGGCGGCCCTCGACGGGGCGGTGGACGCCGACGTCGTGGACGCCAGCCCCCTCGACGCGGGCCTGCCCCCCGATCAGGCCTTGGGGGACAGCGCCCTGCCCGATGAGGGGGCGCCGGACCAGGCGATCCCCGACGCCGCGGCGCCGGACCAGGCGGTGCTCGACGCCGCCCCGGTGTGGGCCGATCTGGGGGCGCCCGACGCGGGCCGGCGCTTCGATGGGGGGATCTCGGTGGCCCAGGCCCGCGACGACGGGGGCTGCCACGCCGCGCCCGGTGGGCGCCCGGGCGCGCCGCTGTGGGGGTGGCTCGCGGGCGCCCTGGCCCTGGGCCTCAGCCGGCGGCGGGGCCCTCGGCCACCACGTGCGGGCGGCCGCCCGCGCCGGAGATGATCCGCGCCTCGATGCGGTAGAGCCGGCGCAGCAGCGGGGGGGTCAACACCGCGCTCGGCGGGCCCGCCGCCACCAGCCCGCCGCCCCCCACCGCCCAGAGCTGGTCCGCGCAGCGGGCGGCCAGGTTGAGGTCGTGCAGCACCGCGATGACGGTGCGGCCGGCGCCAGCCAGGGCCTGCAGCAGATCCACCATCGCCAGCGCCGCGGCCGGGTCCAGGGCGGCGGTGGGCTCGTCGAGCAGCAGCACGTCGGCGCCCTGGGCCAGGGTCAGCGCGATCCAGGCCCGGCGCTGCTCGCCCCCAGAGAGCCGATCCAGCGGCCGATCCGCCCAGGCCAGCGCGCCGGTGGCCTGCAGGGCCGCCGTGACCGCCGCGGCGTCCGCCTGGGCGTCGCCCCCCCACAGCCACCCGCGGTGCGGCAGCCGCCCCTGGGCCGCCAGCCCGCGCGGGGTCAGGCCCTCGGGGGCGGTGGGGTGCTGGGGCAGCCAGGCCAGGCGGCGGGCGAGGGCCTTGGGCGCCCAGGTCGCCAGCGGGCGGTCGGCCAGGGTCACCGCCCCGGCCTGGGGGGGCAGGCGGCCCGCCAGGGTGCGCAGCCAGGTGGACTTGCCGGCGCCGTTGGGCCCCACGATGACGTGCAGGCCGGGGGCGAAGGGGGCGTCGAGGCCCGTCAGCACGGGCGGGTGGCCGGGCCAGCCGCAGGTGAGCCCCGCGCAGCGCAGGCCCGCGCCAGGCCCGCCCCCGCTCGGCGCCTCGTCGGCGCCCGTCACATGAAGTCCTGGGGGTCGATGTCGATGATCACCCGCGTGTCGCCGAGGGCCTCGGGCAGCGCGGCCTCCACGGCGTCGAGCAGGTGCCGCAGCCGGTCGCGGCGCTCGGCGGTGAGCAGCATCGCCCAGCGGGTGCGGTCGCGCAGCAGGGCCAGGGGGGCTGGGGCGGGCCCCTGCAGCCGGGTGCCGCCGGTGTTCGCCCCCGCGCGCTCGGCGGCCCCGCCCAGGCGCAGGGCGAGCTGCTCCACCCGGCGGGCGTCGCGCCCGTCCACCCGCACGCT
>JAUHVS010000045.1 GCA_030424955.1 bacterium
CCCGATCGCTACACTCCGCGCGACTGCCCCCCCACCGCTGGAGCGCGCCATGAAGTTCTTCATCGACACCGCCGACGTCAACGAGATCCGCGAGGCCAACGCCCTGGGTCTGCTCGACGGCGTGACCACCAACCCCTCGCTCATCGCCCGCACCGGGCGCAGCTTCGAGGCCGTCATCAAAGAGATCGTCGAGATCGTCGACGGCCCCGTCAGCGCCGAGGTGGTGAGCACCGACTTCGAGGGCATCAAGGCCGAGGCCAAGGTGCTCGCCAAGATCGCCGACAACATCGTGGTCAAGATCCCCCTCATCGAGGACGGGCTGAAGGCCGTGCGCTGGTGCGCCGATCACGGCATCCAGACCAACGTCACCCTGTGCTTCTCGCCCCTGCAGGCCCTGCTCGCGGCCAAGGCCGGCGCCGACTACATCAGCCCCTTCGTGGGCCGGCTGGACGACATCGCCCACGACGGCATGGACCTCATCGGCCAGATCGTCGACATCTACCGCAACTACGACTTCGACACCGAGGTGCTGGTGGCCAGCGTGCGCCACCCGCTGCACGTGCTGGAGTCCGCCCGCCTGGGCGCCGACGTCGCCACCGTGCCGCTGTCGGTGCTCAAGCAGCTCATCAAGCACCCGCTCACCGACATCGGCCTGGCCAAGTTCCTCGCCGACTGGGAGAAGGTCCCCAAGGCCTGATCCCGGGGGGGCCCGCCGCGGCCCCTCACCCCCCGCCCTGATCCGGCCAACTTCCCCGCCGCGGGAAGTGGCGCCTCGGCCCGCCTGAGGGGCATACTCCCCCCAAACCGTCTGTCTGTGTGGGAGGGTGCGTGGACTGGGTTGTCCTTGAGGTCATCCATGACGCGGGCGCTCGCCTCGAGGGCCTGCGACTCAGCGATGGGCTGCGGCACGTGCTCTTCGAGTGCGAGCACGCGATGCCGCTGCACGCCGCCGTCAACCCCGCCGGCACCCGCGTCGCCGTCGACGCCGTGGTGCACTCCACCCTGCGCGGCCGCCACCGCAGCCGGCTGGGGCTGGTGAACCTGGAGCGCCTGGGCATCGGCTGGACCAGCCCGTCCCTCGACCCCAAGTGGCACCTGTCCCACGCCTGCTTCGACGACAGCGGCCGCCGGCTGGCCTACGAGGGCGCCTTCGACGGCGTGCCCATCAGCGACATCTACGTCGAGGACGTACAGATCAGCGGCAACTCGGTGCGCGGCACCGTGGTGGCCGGCGCCGGCAACCCGCAGAAGCTCGGCTGCGCGCGGCCCGTGTTCCTGCCCGGCGGCGACCAGCTGCTGTACCTGCGCAACACCCGCCCGGACGGCGCCTGGGAGCTGTGCCTGCTGGATCTCGACCGGTCGGGCGACTCCGCCTGGCAGCTCGAGGGCCGCGCCCCGTCGGTGCTCTCGCTGACCCTCACCGAGGGCGCCGAGGTCGTGCCCGACGTGCCCGTGGTCTACTGCCCCCCCCTCAAGACGGCCTTCTGGGCCGGCAAGACCCGCGGCGGCACCCGACAGGTGCTCCGCGCCGTGAAGCTGGGCGACCGCGCCCACCGCGACCTGGGCCGCGCCCACCTGCGCATCGACGAGATCTGCGTCGCCCCCGAGGGCGAGCTGATCGCCTACGCCGCCGACGGCCAGCTGTGGCTCGCCGACAGCGAGACCGGCTCGGCCGTGAGCCTGTCGGCCGGAGAGCCCGAGGGCAGCCACCGCGGCCTCACCTTCGACCTCGCCGGCGGCCGCCTGCTGCTGTGCACCAGCGACGCTGAGGGCGCCCGGGTGCGGGCCATCCACCTGGCCGACCGCCGGGGCGAGGTGCTGCACACCCTGGGCGACGTGAGCGTGCTGAGCCTGTCGCCCCTGCCGGACTCCCTCAAGGTGGACGCCCGCATGAGCGCGCTGCTGAGCGAGGCGAGCCCGACGGCCCCCACCGAAGAGACGCCCACCATGGTGGACGCCGCGCTGAACCCCGCCCTGGTGGCCGAGCTGACCGCCGCCGCCGGCGCCCGCGCGGCGCACCTGCCGGCCGCGACGGCGCTCGAGGTGTCGCCCGTGTCTGCCCTGGCGGAGCTCACCGGCGAGCCCGAGGCCAGCGCGCCCGAGGCCGCCGAGCCCGAGGCCGCCGAGCCCGAGGCCAGCGCGCCCGAGGCCGCCGAGCCCGAGGCCGCTGAGCCGGAGGCCAGTGCGCCCGAGGCCGCCGAGCCCGAGCCAGCGGAGCCCGAGGCCAGTGCGCCCGAGGCCGCCGAGCCCGAGCCAGCGGAGCCCGAGGTCGCCGAGCCCGAGACCAGTGCGCCCGAGGCCGCCGAGCCCGAGACCCCCACCGCCGCCGATCCCCTCCCGGCGGTGACCGTCGATCTTGGGATCGATCCCGCCGACGACTTCACCGGCTGGATGAAGCGCGTGTCGGCCTCGGCCGATCCAGGCGCCGCCCTGCGCAGCCTCACCACCCGCCAGGCCGACACGGCGGTGCGCGAGGGCGCGCGGCTGTACCTGGGGACCCAGCGCCGGCGGGCCGCCGGCCGCGACGAGCCGCCCCCCTCGCTCATGTTCGCCCTGGCCGCCGCCGCTCACCTGCAGCTCGACGAGGCCCGCCGGGATCTCGTCGCCCTGTGCGAGCGCGCCCGCCCCCGCGTGGAGCGCGGCCGCCTGCCCGGCGTCGAGGAGCACTTCGCCCTCGCCGCCCTGGAGCACCTCAACGGCACCCGCCCCGACTTCCACGCCGCCGAGGTGTTCGGTGAGCACGCCGACATCGAAGGCCAGCGGGCGATGCTCGTGGCCAGCGAGGGCGAGGGCGCCGCGGCGCGCTACGTGGACGCCCACGCGCGCCAGTACCTCAACCGGCTGCGGGCCGCGATGCGCCGCCCCACCCCGCCCCTGGGCTCGCCGGCGGTCGCGGTGACCCCCGTGCCCACCTCGCTGGTGGATCTGGCCGCGGACGCCACCGCCCGGCAGCACGCCGAGCGCGCCGAGGCCGCGGGGGCGGCCGACACGCAGGATCTGGACGCCCCGGGCCTCGCCGACACGCTCTCACGCCCGCCCCCCGCGCAGGCCCCCGAGCTGGCAGAGGCCGAGACGGCCCCGCCCCCCGGCAGCACGCCGCCCAACCCGGTGGCCGATCCGGTCGCCGCCGCTGCGGCCGCGCTGGAGGCCCTGGCCTCCGAGCTGCCCGACGACCCCATCGCCCAGGAGCGCGCCGAGATCGCCCGCCTGGACGCCGAGCGCCGCGAGGCCGCCCTGGCCGTCGAGGCCGCCGAGCGCCAGCGCGCCGCCGACGAGGCCGCGGCCCACGCCGCGCGGATGGCCGCCGAGGCCCAGGCCGCGGCCGACGCCGAGTGGCAGGCCGCCCGCGCCGCCGCGGAGCAGGCCAGCGCCCAGGCGGCGGCCCAGGAGGCGGCCGCCGAGGCTGAGTGGCAGGCCGCCCGCGCCGCGGCCGAGGCCCAGGCCCAGTCCGCCCAGGACGCCCTGTCCCAGGACATCGCCCGCAAGGCCGAGGCCGCGAAGGCGGCTGCCGCGGCGGCCGCCGCCCAGGTCGCCCAGGCCGAGCGCGCCATGGCCGAGGCCGAGCGCGCCCGAGAGGCCGCCGAGGCCGCGCTCGCGGGCAGCACCGCCCCGCCCCCCGCCGGCGGACCCGAGGCGCAGCCCCGCATCGCCACGCCCCTGGCCGCGGCGCCCGCTGATCCCGCCGCCGACCGGCGCCGCGCCTTCTCGCCGCTGACCGGGCCGCTGCCCGCGATGCCCTCGCAGGCCCGCGCCACGGGCAGCCTGCCGGTGCAGCGCGCCCCCGCCGACGTGACGTCGGCGTTCACGCCGTCGGCGGATCTGCCCCTGGACGAGGCCCCCGAGGCCGCCATCGGGCTGCCCAGCGGCCGCGGCCGGCCCCCCCTGCTGGTGACCCTCGCCGGCATCGGCGCGGTGGCGGGCGGCCTGTCACAGATGATCGTGTCGGCCAAGGTCGGCGGCGGGTTCTTGCCCCTCGGCGCCCTGTGGTTGCTGGGTGGGCTGGGGCTGCTGGCCGATCGGCGGCTGGGCTTCTTCGCCGGGCTCGCCAGCTTCGCCGCCAACGCCGGGTGGCTCGCCTACGTGGCGCTGCAGCCGGTGCCCGCGGCCCACCTCACCCAGGTGGCCTTCCCCGCCTGGATGCCGCGCTCGCTGTTCTGGCTGGGCGCCGCCGCCGCCGCCGCGCTGCTGCTGGCGCTGCTCACGCCCCCCATCGCCGGCCGCTACCGCCGGCACGGATCGCCCTTCTAGCAGCCTGCTGGCGTTCGAGGACCGGGCCAGCGCGAGCCGGCGCGTCGGATCCAAGGCGCTGATGCGCTCGGCGGTGAGGCGGGCGACGGGAGCGCGCTCCACCCGCCGGCTGCCGACAGGGCGCTGATGGGCTCGACGCTCAGAGGGTGTGGAGGCGGCGGCCGGGCGGCCGCCGGCGGGGGCCGCGGCCCCCCGGTCAGTCCTTCTGGTGGCGCACCAGGATGACCGTGATGTTGTCGGTGCCGCCGGCCTTGTTGGCGGCGTCGATGAGGCGCTCGCACTTCTCGTCGAGGTCGTCGCCCTCGCCGAGCAGGATCTTCGCCATCTCGTCGTCGGTGACCATGCCCGACAAGCCATCGGAGCACAGCAGGTACACGTCGCCGTCCTGCGGCTGCTCGTGCATCACGTCGACCTGCACGGTCTCTTTCATGCCCAGGGCCCGTACGATGACGTTCTTGTGTGGGAACGCCTCGATCTCCTCGGGGGTCAGCTGGCGCATCTTGATGTAGTCGTTGAGGAGCGAGTGATCCTCGGTCAGCTGCACCAGGGTGTCACCGCGCAGGCGGTAGACCCGGCTGTCGCCCACGTGCCCGATGTAGCAGGTGTCGTTGACGAAGAAGGTCACCACGATGGTGGTGCCCATGCCCTTGAGCTTCACGTCGCGGGAGGCCGCCTCGAAGATGCGCCGGTTGCTCAGCTTCACGCCGGTCACCACGCGGTTCTCTTCGTACTTGCGGCCCTTGTCCATCTTGTAGGGCCAGGTGATCTCGTCGTCCTCGGCGGTGGCCCGGAAGAACTCGGCGAGGGTCTCGACCGACATCTGGCTGGCCACCTCGCCCGAGGCGTGCCCGCCCATGCCGTCCGCCACGATGAACAGGTTCTCTTCTCGGAACAGACGCAGGCTGTCCTCGTTGTGGGCGCGCTTCATCCCCACGTGGGTGCGTCCGGCCGAGGTGAGCTTCATCGGGGGGCCTCCGTCTCGAGGGGGTCGGCGATGACGTGCTCGCGGGCGTCGCGGGTCACGAACATCACGGTGGTCTCTCCGCCCCCCACGAGGGGCGCGGTCACGCGGGTCGCGCGCTGTACGCTGATCTGAACCGGGCCCGAGCCCAGGGCCGCCAGGGCGACCGCGGGCACGTCGAGCGCCCCGTCTTCGCCCGCGCAGTCCACGCCCAGGGTCTCGTGCCCGACGTCCTTCGACAGGAACACCCGGGCGGGGCCGCCCTCGCCCCAGCGCACCTGCAGCCCGTCGGCCTGCGCGCTGATCTCGCGCAGGTAGACCGGCGGCGGCGCCAGCACGGCGGCGTGGAGGGGCCCGCTGTCGACCCCGCCCGCGGCCAGGCGGTAGCGCCCGCCGGCCAGGTACGGCAGGTCCTCAGGGCGGTCGGCGTCGTACACCACGCCCCCGACGCGGAAGTCCAGCGCCGGCAGGGGCCGCGGCTCGATGCGCACGGGCTGGTCGTCGAGGGGGGCGGGCGGGCTCACGGTGAGGGCGCCCATGTCGAGCAGGTCGATGCTGGCGTGGGCCGCCGTCGCCCCGTGGGCGCGCCGGACCCGGCAGCTGCCCGCGGTGGGCGCGGGGCTCACCATCCAGGCCTGCTCCGCCTGCGCCAGGGTGTGCAGCGCCTCGCTGCGGGTCTGCCGCCGGTAGTCCATCACCTGCCCGCTGACGGCCACGCCGGGCTCGCCAAAGGTCTGGCTCAGCACCACCAGGCCCGCGCGCCCCTCGCTGGGCGGCGGCTGGGCGGGCTCGCTGGGGGCCGACTGGCAGGCCATGAGCGCGCCGGTGGCGGCGAAGGGCAGGAGGGATCGCATTGCCCCGATCCAAGCAGGAAGCACCGCGATTGGCAAGGTCGGCACCGCCGGGCCATGATCTGCGCCCATGCAGGCCACGGGGGGCCCCGATGCAGGTGACGATCGGCTGGGGGCTCAGCCCGCGCGAGGTGACGGTGCCGGACGGCGCCACGGTGTTCGCGCCCCCCCCGCCCCCACCGCCTGTGGACTGGGCGCCGGCCGTGGCAGGGGCCCTCGCGCGGCCGGTGGGCAGCGCCCCGATCGCCGACCGCCTGCGGGCCGCCCGCCAGGTGGTGGTGGTGGTGCCCGATGACACCCGCAAGGCCGTCGCCGGGCCCGTGCTGGCGGCGCTGATCCCCCTGCTGGAGCGCGCGGGCGTGCGCTGGCAGATCGCCGTGGCGACGGGCAAGCACCCGCCCCGGCCCCAGGGCCCCGCGGGCGCGTGGGTGCACGACGCCCAGGCCCCTGATCTGGTGGCCGTCGGGCGCACCGCCCACGGCACCGACGTGCGCTTCCCCCCCGCGGTGCTGGCGGCAGACCTGCGGATCCTGGTGGGCGAGGTGCGGCCCCACTACTTCACGGGCTGGGCCGGCGGCGCGAAGACGCTGTTCCCGGGCGTCGCCGGGGCCGAGGGCATCTGGCACAACCACACGCTGAAGGCCGCGCCCGGCGCGCGGCTGGGCCAGATCGAGGGCAACCCCTGCCGGGCCGATCTGGAGGCCGCCGCGGCGCTGGCGGGGCCGAGCGTCATCATCAACGCCGTGCGGAGCGCCGCCGGCCTGGCGGGCGTGGTCGCGGGCGATCCGATCCTCGCCCACCGCGCCGCCGTGGCCCTGGCCCGCCCGGTCTTCGAGATCCACCCGGACCGGCGCTTCGACGCGGTGCTGGTGTCGGACGGCCACCCGGTCACCGCCAGCCTCTACCAGGCCTGCAAGCTGCTGCCCCCAGCCGGCGCGCTCCTGGCCCCGGGCGGCCGGGTGGTGATCGCCGCCGCCCTGCACGCCGGGGTGGGCCCGGTGTCGATCATCAACGACCAGATCTACCGCCTGGGGGTCGTGCACGCGCTGCCCGCCGATCACCAGGTGCGCCTGGTGTCGGGCCGATCGGCCGCCGAGGTGCAGCCCACGTTCTGCACCCCGGCCCCCGACGTCGCCACGGCGCTGGCAGGCGTGCCCGGCGAGCGGGTGGCGGTGCTGCCCTGGGCCGGCGACCTCGCCCCGCGCCCCGCCCCATGGGCGTGAGCCCCCCAGGCAGCGGGCGCCCGGCCGGCGAACCTCGCCCAAGCCGGGGGCGAGCACAGGCGCTCGGCGCCCGGTTGCTGCTAGGCTGCGGGCCCATGCGCCAGCCCCGCCCCGTGGCCCTCTGGGCCGCCCTCACCCTGCCCGCCCTCGTGGGCTGCGGCGCCGCCCCGGCCCCCGCCGCGCCGAGCCTGCGCGCCCGGGCCCTCCAGGCGGCGCAGGCGGGCGACGGCGCGCAGGCGGCGGCCCTGCACGACGCAGCCTGTGCGGCCGCCCCCGAGCGCGCCGAGCACTGGCTGGCCGCCGCCGCCGCGCACGGCTCGCTCGGCGCCTGGGAGGCGGTGATCCCCCGGGCCGAGCGGGCCATCGCCCTGGCCCCGCTGGATCCCGAGCCCGTCGCCCTGCTCGCCCGCGCGCACCTGCACCTGGCCGCGCCCCAGGCGGCCCGCGCGGCGTGGGAGGCCTTCACCGGGCGCGCCCCGGCCCAGGCCGACGGCTGGTACGCGCTGAGCACCTTGCTGGCCCTGCAGGACGATCTGGACGGCGCCGAGCGGGCCCTCGATCGCGGCGTGCAGCGCACCCCCGATCAGGCCGAGGGCTGGCAGCGGCTCGGGGCCCTGCGCCAGCGCCTCGCCCGCCCGGTGCCCGCCGCCCGCGCCTTCGAGCAGGCGGTCCGCCTCGCCCCCGCGCTGCGCGACCTCGAGCCGCGGATCATGGCGCTGGCCCTGGAGGGCGGCGACCGGGACCTCGCCCGGCGCTCCGCGGCCCGCACGTTGGGGCCCAAGGCGCCCGAGGGCGCAGCCTCGCTGGTGGTGGCGCTCGCCCTGGTGCGCCGCGAGGATCTGGTCGGGGCCGCCAATGAGCTCGAGCACCTGCTGCGCGCCCACCCAGCCCACGGGCGGGCCCGGCTGATGCTGGCGCAGATCATGGCCCGCGTGGGCCGCGTGGCCGACGCCCACGCCCAGCTCGACGCCCTGCCGCCCGACGCCCCCCAGCGGGCAGACGGCCTGCGGCTGCGTGGCCGCCTGGCCCTGGCGGCGGGCGCCCCGGCGGACGCCCACCCCCTGCTGGCCGAGGCGGTGCGCCTCAAGCCGGACCGACCCGATCTGTACCTGGACTATGCCCGCGCCCTGCACGCCGCCGGCCGCGCCGGGGACGCCGACGCGGTGCTGGCCCAGGCGGTGGCCCGCTGGCCCCAGGACGCCGAGCTGCGCTTCCAGTACGGGATGCGCCTGCACGACCGGGGCGACGCCGCCGGCACGCTGGCCGCGATGGAGGCCGCGCTCCAGGCCGATCCCCGGCACAGCGGGGCGCTCAACTACATCGGCTTCGCCTGGGCCGAGCAGGGCGTGCGCCTGCCCGAGGCCGAGGCGATGATCCGCCTGGCGCTGCAGGGCCAGCCCAACGATCCCGCCATCCTCGACAGCCTCGGCTGGGTGCTGTTCCGGCTCGGCCGCCTCGCCGAGGCCGAGCAGGCCCTGCAGGCCGCGCTGCGCGGGCAGCCGCAGGAGCCCGAGATCCACTTCCACCTGGCCGCCGTGCTGCTCGCCGCCGGCCGGGACGCCGACGCCCGCGACAGCCTCGCGGCCGCGCTGAGCCACAGCCCGAACGCCACGGTCCGCCGCCGCTGGCAGTCCCGCTGGCGGCAGCTGTTGAAGTCTCTGGCCGAGGCGGGGTCCACGGCCCCGTCGTCCCCCCGCTGACAAGGACCGCCCATGCGCCCCGCGCCCCCCGCCCGCCGCCCCATCGTCGCCCTGTGGGCCACCCTCGGGCTGCTGGCCCTGAGCCTCACCGGGTGCCCCGGCCGACACACCCGCCCCGATGACTTCAGCGAAGATCCGGCCCCCCTGCTGGCGGCGGTGCGCGCGCGCAACGCCCAGGTGCGCAGCCTCACCGGCGAGCTCAAGCTCGAGGTCTGGCGCGGATCGGAGCGGGTGCGGCTGACCCAGCTCTTCGCGGTCCAGGCCCCCGATCGGCTGCGCCTGTCGGTGCTGACGCCCTTCGGCCAGGAGCTGAGCGTGCTGGTCAGCGACGGGCAGACCCTCTCGATCTGGGCCCAGGACGAGCGCCGGTTCTACCGAGGCGAGGCCAACGCGAAGAACCTGTCGCGGCTGGTGCCGGTGCCGCTGGCCCCCGACGCGCTGGGCGCCCTGCTGCGGGGCTCGGTCCCGCTGATGGCCGAGCCCGAGCGCCAGACCGTGACCTGGGACGCCGAGAACGGCTGGGTGGTGCTCACCCTCACCCGCGACGACGCCGAGGAGCGCATCAGCTTTGAGCCGGCGCACACCCGGGTGACGGCGCTGCGGCTGCGGCAGGCCGGCCGCACGGTGCTCAGCGCGCGCCTGGGACAGTACGACGGCACCGACGCCCGGCAGGCCATGCCGCGCCGCCTGCGCCTCGAGGCCCCCACCATCGACACCCGCATCGACGTGGACGTGGCCGAGGTGACGGTCAACCCGGAGCTGCCGGCCGAGGCCTTCCAGCTCTCCCCCCCGCGGGGCATCGAGGTCGAGCCGCTCTGACGGGGCGTGGGCCGCGCGCCCGCAGCGCCCCTGAGGGGGCGGCGTCGATGGACGCACAGACCGTGAGGTGAGGTCGGCCCTGAGCGGGCGGACGGCCGGGGCCGCCCGCGGCTCAGGCGGTGGTGCGCCGGCGGCGGACGCCGGGCATGGAGCTCGGGCGCTCCTGGGGCGGCGCCGCGTCGGGGGTCACCTGGGGCAGGCTGCCCTTGGGGCTGGTGCTGGGCTTGCCGGCGCTGCCGCGGCCCGGCTTCGGCGCCTTGACGGTCGCCGCGTCCATCGCCCCGGTGCTCAGCGGGCTGGGCGCGCTGGTGCGGGCGGCCGCGCCCCCGCCGCTGCGGGCCGTGCGCGGCGCGGGCCGGCTGGCCTCCACCGGCTCGTCCGCGGCCGCGTACCAGCGGTACACCCGGTCGCCGGTGGCCGTCACGCTCTGCACGATGGCCTCGTCGACGCCCACGCTGGCGCTCACGGTGTTGATCCGCCGCACCAGCTCGCCGACAGCCGAGCCCTTGTTGAGCCCGAGCCGCCGCAGCGCCTCGTGCATGGCCAGGTTGCCGTCGCCATGCACGTCGTTGACCAGCTGCAGCGCCTTGCCGTCGAGGCCCGCCTGCAGGTGTGTCAGCAGCTCAGCGGCGCTGATGCCGGGCGCCGCCTTGGCGGCCTCAGGCGCCCGCGCGGCGGCCGCCTGGGCCTTGGGCCGCTGGGGCCCGGGCCCCTTCTTGCCCGCCTTCGTGGGCTTGACGGCCTTTCCGGCCTTGGCCGGCTTCTCGGGCCTGGCCGGCTTCTCGGGCCTGGCCGGCTTCGCCGCCTTGGGGGCCTTGGCCGGCTTGCTGGCCTGGGCGGGGGCGTCGGCCGGGCTCGGGGCCGGCGCGGCCGCCGCAGCGAACGCTGCCCGGAGCTTGGCGGCCTTCTCAGTCGCCGCCGGCTGCGGGCCGATGCGCGCCGCGACCGCCCCGACGGGCAGCGAGAGCCGCTCGGCGATCTGCTCAACCGTGGGCGGCCCGCCCGGGCCCCCCAGCGGCGGGACGGCCACGTCGGGGTCGCCCAGATCGGGCGTGGGGCCAGCGGTCCACCGCCACGCCCGCTCGCCGTCGAGCTTGATGGCCTCGTAGGGCACCGCCAGGCCCCGCACGGGGGCCCAGCGCCCGATGGCGCCCGTGATGCCCCCCACCGCCTTCGGCGTCGACAGCCCCAGCGCGGCCACCACCTGCGAGACGGTGAGGCGGCCGTGCCGCTGGAGGAGCTGCATGAAGCGCTGCGTGTTGGCCGGCATGCCCTGCGCGAAGACCGCCAGGGTCATGGGCGGCGCCGCCGGTGCGGGCGCCTCCTGCGGCGCCGCCGCGGGGGGGGCGACGGTCGCCGGCCTCGGCTGAGCCGCGGCGGCGGGCGCCTGAGCGGCGGGGGCCCGGGCGGCAGCGGCCCGGGCTGGTCGCGCCGCGCCGGCCTCACCGCCCAACAACAGGAGCAGGCGTGCCAACGCCTCGGCCACAGGCCGCTCAGTCAGACGCTCCCGGGGCAGAGTCACCTTGATGGTCATCGAGATTCACATCCTTCTACGGGCGCCAGCGGCAGAGTCCGGGTCAGAAGGCACCCGCCCGCCCTTGTCGGCAGCCATTTGAATCGTTCCAGGCCCGAGCTGGGCGGCGGGCGGCGGCCGGGTCATGGCCCTGCCTGCACACCTGCGCACCCATCAGCTGCCCCCCGCCGTGCCACGACGCAGCCGCGGCGTGGGTCAGCGGCTCGGGTCAGAAGCCCTGCCAGCGCCACGTGCGCCAGCCTTGCTCACTGCGAGACACCTCGTAGGGCAGGGGCAGGCCCCACGCCTTCGACAAACGCGCAATGGGCTCAGTCATCTTCCCAACGCTGCGCGGGCGGGCCAGCTGGAAGTGGCTGACCACATCCGGCATGCCGACCTCGCCGCGCTCGAAGACCAGCCGCATGAAGGCCTGCGCCTCGGGCGGCAGCTCGGTCACGAAGCGCAGGAACCGGGCGTCGCCGTCGACCTCGGGCTCCGCGGGCGCCGCCGGCTCAGCCGCCGGTGCGGCGCGCTCGGCGGGGGCCTCGACCGCCTGCACGGCAGCGGGCGGGGCGCTCACGGGCGCAGCGGCGGCCGGCGCCTCAGAGGGCGCGACAGGCATCATGCCAGGCGGCTGCGTGGTGGGATCGATGGGTCGGTCGTCCAGCCCAGGCACGCCCGTCCAGCGCCAGCCCCGGCGCCCGGCGATCTGTATGGCCTCGTAGGGCACCGGCACGCCCCGCACCGGCGCCCAGCGGCCGATGGCGCCCGTGATCCCACCGATCGCCTTGGGCTGATCGATCTCGAGGGCGGTCAGGGCCTCGTCGATGCGTAGCCGCCCACGCTGCCGCAACAGTTCGAGGAACAGCCGTGGCTTTGCAGACAGACCCTCGACGAACGCGATGTAGGCCTGGGCCACGCTGACAGCGGGCGCAGGCGCAGGCGCAGGCGCGGGCGCAGGTGTCGGCGCGGACACCGCAGACACCGCAGGCGCCGCAGCCAGTGGCGCAGCGGCCGGCGCGGACGCCTCAGCGGCCTCGTTCGGCCCCAAGGCAGCCATCAGGTCGGCCAGAGCCTGGGCGACTGCAGGGTCGTCGAGGGCGTCGAGTTCGATGGACAGTTTGACGGACATGAACGCATCCCTGGCGGAGAGGTCTCTGAGCGAGGCGGCGCAAACTAGCAGAACGAGTAGAACGAGGGTAGCCCGTTTGCGCAGGGAGGATGCACCGGCGAGCCGGGAGGATTCGCCAATTGCGCCGCCTCAGGGCCGGACAAATGCCCGCCAATCTACCGAATTTTAATGAATTGCTGCCTCACCCAGCCGGCCGCAGGGCGCGCCCGCCTGCGCTTGTTGACCCGAACGCCCAAATAGAAGCATTGGAAGCGACCCTCCGCACCCCCTGTCCCGAAATGCTATGCCATCCAAGCCATTCAAGTGAAACGCCGCGGCGCAGGGGTGCCATCTGGGTGCCGAGGGGTCCCGTCGAGCCCGGGCCTGTCTTCAGATCAGGCGCAGCGCGGCCCGCCCGGTGGGCGGGTCGGCGGGCTGACGGGCAGGGTGGCTGGGGGGATCGCTGCGCCATGCCCCCCCGGTGCGGGGACGGCCCAGGGCCGCTGGTTCAGCGCACGGGGTGGCTCAGGGGTGCGGCGACTTCCGCACGCGCACGCCCTCGCCCGCCGTCGCGGTGAGCGCGGGGGGGGCGACGTCCGCCGGGCCCTCGGACTCGCGCTCACCCCAGCGCCAGCCCATCTCGCCCAGGTCGTCCACCGTGCGGTGCAGGCGGCTGGTCAGGTCCACGCCGGCCAGCGCGGCCTCCACGGCCTCGACCACCGGCTTGAGCCCCTGGGCGCGGGCCAGGCCCAGCGCCTTGAGAGCCTCGCGGCGGCTGAGGTGGCCCCGGGTGGCGAGCAGGCGCAGGAACTGCGCGGCGTCGTCATCCAGGGTGGCCAGCGCCTCGCTCAGCGCGGCGCCGGGTGCCGCCGCGGGCGCTGGCGGCGGCACCTTGGGCGGGGGCACCGACGGCGGCCAGACCATGGGCGGGCGCGAGCTGGGGGTGGCGGCCCGCACCGGCGCCACAGCGGGCGCGATGGACGCGGCCTCGGCCCGCCGCCGCCTGCGCTGGCGGCGCACAGGCACGGGGGGCGCAGGCTCGCGGTCGAGGCCGATCCAGCGCCAGGCCCGGCGGCCGTCCGGCCCCCGCACGGCCTCGAAGGGCACGGTCACGCCGTACTCGGGCGCCCAGCGGGCGATGCTGCCGGTGATGCCGCCCATGGCCTTGCCACGGACCACCTGCAGCTGCGCCATGGCGTCGTGGATGGTCAGGGTGCCCGCCGCCTCCACGAGGTCGAGGAAGGCGCGGGAGCGCTCGGGCAGCGCCCCCAGGAAGGCCGCATAGCGCGCGTCCCGATCCCCCGCCGGGAGGGCGGGCCCGGGGGCGGGGGCGCTGCCCGGCGACGCCCCGGTCCGGCGAGCGGTGTGACGGGCGAGCGCGTCGATCAGGCGCTCCAAGGCGCGGTGCACGGTGGCATCCGCGAGCGCCTGGGTCGGGACAGCGACGGTGACAGTCATGGGGCCTCCTGCCCGCGGCGGCTGCGCATGCGTGCGCACGCCTGAACTGTCTAAGACAACGGCAAGGCAGGGCTCGATCTTGAGCCCCCCCGGGTGGTGGGGGACACCCGGCACGCTTGACGCGCCGGGGCGGCGTGGCGCAGATCCCGGGGGTGACTCGACGCGACGCCCTGTGGTGGATGATGTGGGCCGGCCTGCTGGGGCCCGGGCAGGCAGGCGCCTATGTCCTGCCAGTGAGCGCGCGGCTGCGGTTCGCGGCCCGGCACCACCGCGGGCTGCGCGGCCTGACGGTGGCCCTGGCGACCACCCGCGCGGGCGCCCCCGACCAGGGGGAGACGGCCACCTGGCGCTTCTCGACCCCCAGCCAGTTCACCGCGCAGGTGGGGGACCGCCGCGCCACGGCGGGCGCGGAGGGGCCCGGGGCGGGGGACGCGGCGCTGCTGCCCCCCGCCGCCGCCCGGCAGGTGCTGGCCGATCTCTTCGAGGCGGGGGACCCCCAGCGGGTGATCCGCCGGCTGGGCGTCAACCCGCGGCTGGGCCGCCTGGCGCTGCAGGGCGACCGGGTGGTGCACGTCATCGGCGACGGCGCCGCGCTGTGGATCGACCACGACACCCACGCGGTGCGCCGGGTGGTCGCCCCCGCCCTCGGGCTGGATCTGGCCCTGCTGGACTGGGACAGCCCCCACACCCAGGGGCGCTTCCCCGGGCGGATCGAGCTGAGCGTGAGCGGCGGGCCCCGCTGGCAGTACACGGTGCGGCAGCCCCTGGCGACGCGATGAGCCCGCCCGCGCCCCCCCGCCACGACACCGTCGAGGTCGCCATCCCGGTGCCCCTGCGGCAGCTGTTCCACTACCGGCTGCCCGCCGATCTGGCCGCCGCGGTGGTCCCCGGCGCCCGGGTGCTGGTGCCCTTCAGCCGCCGCGCCGTGGTCGGCTACGCCGTCGCCGTGGGCACGCCGCCCCCCGAGGGCGTGCGCCTGCTCAAGGTGCGCGAGGCCCTGGATCCGGTGGGCGAGCCCACCTTCGCGCCCCCCCTGCTGGCCCTGCTGCGCTGGATGGCCGACTACTACCGCGCCCCCCTCGGCGAGGTGCTGCGGGGCGCGCACCCCACCGGCATCAACGCCAAGGGCGTGCCCGGGCTCGCGATCACCGACGCGGGCCGCGCCGCCGAGATCACCGGGGCCACCGGGGCGGCCCTGGCCTGGCTCGCCCGGCAGTCGGGCCCCAGCCCCGTCGACGCCGTCGAGCCCCCCCTCAACGCCGGCCAGATCAAGCGGCTGGTGGACGACGGGCTGGTGGTGCGCGAGTCGGTCATCGCCGCGCCGCGGGTGGAGGTGCGCACCGAGCGGGCCGTGCGCGCCGTGGCGCCGCCCCCGACGGTGCCGCGGGGGCGGGGCGGCAAGCCGCTCAAGCGCGACGCCCTGCACGGGTGGCTGGTGGGGCGCGGCGAGGTGCTGGTGCGCGACGTGCGCGAGGTGTTCCCGTCGCCCGCTGCGCACCTCAAGCAGCTCATCGACGAGGGGGCGCTGGTGGCGTCCGAGGTCGAGGTCATCCGTGACCCGTACTTCGGCGAGACGGTGCCGAGGGACACGCCGCCCACCCTCAACGCCGGCCAGCGGCGGGCCGTGGACGCCATCCTGGGCGCCCCGGGCTACCAGGGCCTGCTGCTGCACGGCATCACGGGCAGCGGCAAGACCGAGGTGTACCTGCACGCCATCGAGGCCACCCTGGCGCAGGGCCGCGGGGCCCTGGTGCTGGTGCCCGAGATCGCGCTGACCCCCCAGCTCGTGCGGCGGTTCCGGGCGCGCCTGGGCGACGCCCTGGCGGTGCTGCACAGCGGCCTGTCGGACGGCGCGCGCTACGACCAGTGGCGGCGGCTGAAGCGCGGCGAGGTGCGGCTGGCCATCGGGGCGCGATCGGCCCTGTTCGCGCCCGTGGCCGACCTGGGGCTGATCATCGTCGATGAGGCCCACGATCCGTCCTTCAAGCAGGGCGACGGCGTGCGCTACCACGCCCGCGACATGGCCCTGCTGCGGGGGCACCGCCAGCAGGCCACGGTGGTGCTGGGCACGGCCACGCCGTCGCTGGAGACCGAGCACAACGTCAGCCAGGGCAAGCTGCGGCGGCTGGTGCTCACCGAGCGGCCCACCGGCGCCCGGCTGCCCCAGGTGCACATCATCGATCTGCGGGTCCACAAGCCGCCGGAGGACGAGGCGCCCTTCCTCAGCCGCCCCCTGCGGGAGGCCCTGGCCGAGACCCTCAACGCCAAGGAGCAGGCGATCCTGTTCTTGAACCGGCGCGGCTTCGCCAGCGCGGTGCACTGCGAGGCGTGCGGCGGGGTGCTCGACTGCGATCACTGCGACATCGCCATGACCTGGCACCAGGGCCGCCGGCACCTGCGCTGCCACTACTGCGACCGCGTGCGCCCGCTGCCCCCGCGCTGCCCCCACTGCGGGCAGGACCACCTGGCCCCCGTCGGCCGCGGCACGGAGCGGGTCGAGGCCGCCCTCGCCGCGCTGTTCCCCCAGGCCCGGCTGGCCCGCATGGACCGCGACGTGGTCACCACCACCCGCAAGCTGCAGGCCATGCTCGGCCAGGTGCGCCGCCGCGAGATCGACATCCTGGTGGGCACCCAGATGGTCACGAAGGGGCACGACTTCCCCGGGGTGACCCTGGTGGGCGTGCTGGCGGCGGACGCCGGGCTGAACTTCCCCGACTTCCGCGCGGCGGAGCGCACCTTCCAGCTGCTGACCCAGGTGGCGGGCCGCGCCGGGCGAGCCGATCGCCCCGGGCGGGTGCTGGTGCAGACCTACGATCCTGCGGTGCCGGCGCTGGAGGCCCTGGTGGATCACGACCACGCGCGCTTCGCCGCCGCCGAGCTGCCCCGGCGGCAGATCCAGGGCTACCCGCCCTTCACCCACGCGGCGAGCGTGCGGGTGGACGGGCGCGACGCCCGCCGGGTGGAGCAGCTCGCCCTGCGCCTGGGCGGGGCCGCCGAGCGCGCGGGGGCGAACACCGGCGGCACCCGGCTGCAGGGGCCCGCCCCAGCCCCCTGCACCCGGCTGCAGGGGCCCG
>JAUHVS010000046.1 GCA_030424955.1 bacterium
GAGTCCCGTCGCGACCCGGTGCAGCACCGAGGCGGGGGGCAGCGTGGCGCAAGACCGCGCCGAGGCGTGCGACGGCGCCGACAACGACTGCGATGGGCGGCTCGACGAGGGGTTCGACCTGGGCCGGGCCTGCGAAGGGGCCTGCGGCGCCGGGACCCTGGAGTGCGGCGGGGATGGCTTCGCGCGCTGCTCGACCGCGCCGGGCGCCAGCGAGGGAGAGGTCCGCGAAGAGACCTGCGACGGCCGCGATGAGGACTGTGACGGTCAGGCGGACGAGGGCTTTGGCGTGGGCGGGGCCTGCGAGGGCGTTGGCCGCTGCGGCGCCGGGGTGATCGAGTGCGCGGCGGGCGGGGCGCGGTGCAGCACGGACGTGGGGGGGTCCGCCGACAGCAGCGAGGCGGAGCGGTGCAACGGCCTCGATGATGACTGCGACGGGGCGGTGGACGAGGGCTTCGGGGTGGGGGTCGCGTGCGACGGCCCGGGCCTGTGCGGCGCGGGGCTGCAGGAGTGCGCGGCGGACGGATCGCTGCGCTGTGACACCGGGCCGGGCGGGAGCCGGAGCGAGGTGGCCGCCGAGCGCTGCGATGGGGCCGACAACGACTGCGATGGGCGCAGCGACGAGGGCCTGGGCGTCGGCGACGCGTGCCCCGCGGTGGGCGTCTGCGCCGCCGGCCGGCTCGCCTGCAGCCCCGACGGGGGCACCCTGTGCGACACCGGGCCGGGCGGGGCGCGGGACCAGAGCGGCCCCGAGCGCTGCAACGGCCGCGACGATGACTGCGATGGCGCGGTGGACGAGGCCCTGGACGCCGGGGAGATCTGCGGCGGGGACGTGTGCGACGCCGACGCGCCGATCCTGACCTTGGGGGCCGCCCGCACCGGCGACACCGAGGGGCTGGGCAACGATCTGCCGGGCTCCACCTGTGTGCCCGACGCGGGCGGGCCCGACCAGGTGCTGCGACTGTCGGTGCCGGCGGCCGGCCAGTATGTGGTGGGCGTGGCGCCCCTCGATGGCCACGACCCCGTGTTCTGGGTGGGCCAGACCTGCGCCACCCTCGGCCAGTGCGTGGGGAGCCTGGGCTCAGGCCGGGTGGGGCCGGGCCGGCCCAAGGTGCGCCGCGGGCAGCTGGCCCAGGGCACGGTGACGGTGGCCGTGGACACCCGGGGCGCCGGCGGCCGGTACGTGGTGGCGGCGGCGCCCTTCGCGGCGGGCGAGACCTGCGCGAGCGCGCTGACGATGCCCGTGCCCGGGTCGCAGGTCGGCACGCTGGACGGCCGCGCGAACGACCACGCGGCGCAGCGCTGCCCGGCGGGCGTGCTGAGCACGGGGGCCGATCAGGCCTTCGCCTTCGACCTGGCGGCCGCCGCCACGGTGCGGGTGCAGGTGGTACCCGACAGCAGCTGGATGCCGACGGTGTACCTGACCAGCAACTGCGCCGCGGTCGACAACGCCTGCGCCGGCGCTGGCCGGGCCGCGAGCCCGGGCGAGACGGTCGCCTTCTCGGCTGACCTGGCCGCGGGCACCTGGTACGTGGTGGTGGAGCGGCCCAGCGCACAGCAGGCGGGCGGCGAGTTCCGGCTGGATCTGTCGGTGGAGTAGGCGCGCTGGCGGCGCCAGCGGTGGCCGGGGGCCGACGGTCGCGGCCACACCCGGCAGGGCGAGTGGGCGCCGCGGGGCGCCCGAGCGGTCCCCCGCCCTCGCTCAGTTCTTGAGGAAGTCCTTGAGCAGGTCGCCGAAGCTGCCCAGGCTCTTGGGCGGGGCGTGCTCCTTGCGGTACTCGGCGAACGCGACCTCTTCGTCGTGGGTCTTGAGCGCCTTGCGGGAGGCCCGGATGCGGCCACGGCCGCGGTCGACCTCGAGGATCTTGAACTTCAACAGGGTGCCGACGGGGAACTCGCGGGTGTGATCCACGCCGCGCTCGGTGTCCATCTCGGCGTTGGGGATGAGGGCCTGGAGGCGCTCGTCGAGCTGCACGAACACGCCGAACTTCTCGACCTTCGCGACCTTGCCCTCGAGCACGTCGCCCTGCTTCACGTTGATGACGACGGGCTGGCGCTTCTCCCAGACCTCGGGCGTCAGCAGCGCGATGCGCTTCTTGTCGCGCTCGACGCGCTCGACCATGACCGTGATCGTGTCGCCCACCGTGAGGATCTCCTCGGGGTGCTCGATGCGACGCTCGGCGGTGATGCCCGACACGTGGAGCAGGCCGTCGACGCCGGGGGCGAGCTGCACGAAGGCCCCGAAGGGCTGCAGGCGCACCACGGTGCCCTCGATGGGCTCACCGAGGGTGCAGCTCTCGGCGAACTGGCTCCAGGGGTCGGCCTGCAGGGCCTTGATGCTCAGCGCGACCTTGCCCTTGGCGGCCTCGACGCGGATGACCTTGACCTCGACGGCGTCGCCGCTGGTCAGCTTGTCCTGCGGGTGGTTGACGCGGTCGTGGCTGATCTCGCTGACGTGGATCATGCCCTCGAGCCCATCGCCCAGGTCGACGAAGGCGCCGAAGGGCTTGATGTGCGTCACGCGGCCCTGCTTGACCTCGCCGACCTCGATGTTGGCGGCCAGATCGTGGGTGCGCTCGACGTGGGCCTCTTCCATGAGGGCGCGCCGGGACACGACCAGGTTCTTGCCCTTGCCGAACTCGGTGATCTTGAACAGGTAGTGGCGGCCGATGTGGCTGCTCGGCTCACGCTCGAAGCCCACGGAGAACTGCCGGGTGGGGCAGAACGCGCGCACGCCGCGGATGCCTTGTTGGTGGCGACCACGGCGCCCTCGACGGGGGCCTGGTCCTTGAAGGCCTGCTGGAGCTCGCCGAGGATCTCCTGGGCGCGCATGTTGCGGCGGGAGAGCTGCACGGCGCCGCGCACCGAGACCACCTCGGCCTCGACCTCGTCGCCCTCGTTGAACCGCAGCTCGCCGTCGTCGCCCTTCAGCTCGTTGAGGGCGATGTAGCCCTCGGAGCGGGCCCCGTAGTCGATGAACGCGACCTCGCCGGCGATCTTGGAGATCCGACCCTTGACGATGTCGCCCTCCGAGACCGTCCGAGCCGCGAAGCTGGTCTCCAGGTCGGGGCGCGGGGCGGGCTCTTGCTTCATATCGGTCATGGCGTTCGGTCCGGCGCAGGGGGGCCGGGGGCCCCGTGGGTAAAACGGCGCGGAATATAGGCAATGCCCCCGCTGGCCGCAAGTCGGGCCGGCGGTTGGCGGGGGAATGTGCCCAGGCCGTGCGCCGGTTGAACCCAACAGGCCCGCCGTCTGGCGGGGCTTGTTTCTGTAAGTATTTGGGATTACAGGCTTAATTCTGCCAGGGGCGGCGCTTGCTGCGGCCGCCCGGGCGGGGTAAGGTGACTGAGCGAGTGCCACGCGCAGCAGGAGTCAAAATGGGCCGCCTGGTCGAACAGATCGCTTCCTTGCAGAACTATGACGAGTTCGCAGACCTCCACTGGTCAGGGTCCTTCGAGGACTATCTGCAGATCGTCAAGGAGCGCCCCGCGGTGACCCGCACGGCGTACCAGCGCCTGTACGACATGATCCTGTCGTGGGGGACCGAGGAGCTGATCGACAACAAGAAGCGGGTGATCCGATACACCTTCTTCGACGATCCCCTGTCGGGCGGCAAGGACAGCATCTTCGGGCTCGAGATCCCGCTCATGCGGCTGGTCAACGTCATCAAGTCGGCGGCGCTTGGCTATGGCACCGAGAAGCGCGTCATCTTGCTGCACGGCCCCGTGGGCAGCTCCAAGTCGACCATCGCGCGGCTGATCAAGAAGGGCCTGGAGCACTACAGCCGCACGCCCGAGGGCGCGCTGTACACCTACGAGTGGGTGCTGCCCGAAGAGCTCCAGCACATCACCGGCGGTGAGGCGATCTTCCCCAGCCCGATGAACGAGGAGCCCCTGCGGCTGATCCCCGAGGACTGGCGGCCCCGCGCCTTCGAGATGCTGGGCCTCGACCGGCTGGACCGGCCCTTGAAGATCAAGGGCGACGTCAACCCGGCCTGCCGGCTGATCTTCCGCGAGCTGATGACCCACTACGAGGGGGACTGGTCGAAGGTGGTCAGCCACCTGCGGGTCAAGCGCCTGGTGCTCAGCGAGGCCAACCGGGTGGGCATCGGCACCTTCCAGCCCAAGGACGAGAAGAACCAGGACAGCACCGAGCTGACCGGCGACATCAACTACAAGAAGATCGCCCTGTTCGGCAGCGACTCCGACCCCCGCGCCTTCAACTTCGATGGCGAGTTCAACATCGCCAACCGCGGCGTGGTGGAGTTCATCGAGATCCTGAAGCTGGACGTGGCCTTCCTGTACGACCTGCTGGGGGCGACCCAGGAGCACAAGATCAAGCCCAAGAAGTTCCCGCAGACGGACATCGACGAGGTGATCATCGGCCACACGAACGAGGCCGAGTACAAGAAGCTCCTCAACAACGAGTTCATGGAGGCGCTGCGGGACCGCACGATCAAGGTCGACATCCCGTACATCACCAAGCTCAAGGAGGAGGTGAAGATCTACAAGAAGGACTTCACCCCCGAGAAGGTGCGCGGCAAGCACATCGCGCCCCACACCATCGAGACGGCCGCCATGTGGGCGATCCTCACGCGCCTCGAGCCGCCCAAGAAGCACGATCTCACGCTGCTGCAGAAGCTGAAGCTGTACGACGGCCGCAGCCTGCCCGGGTTCACCCAGGACAACGTCAAGGAGCTGCGCAAGGAGTCCGAGCGCGAGGGCATGGACGGCATCAGCCCGCGCTACGTGCAGGACAAGATCAGCAACGCGCTGGTCAGCGAGCGCAGCGACACGAGCATCAACCCCTTCCTGGTGCTCAACGAGCTGGAGGGCGGCCTCAAGCAGCACTCCCTCATCACCAACGAGGAGCTGCGCAAGCACTACTCGGAGCAGCTGGCGGTGGTGAAGCAGGAGTACGAGGAGATCGTGAAGAACGAGGTGCAGCGCGCCATCAGCGCCGACGAGGAGGCCATCAAGCGCCTCGCCTCGAACTACATCGATCACGTGAAGGCCTTCACCCAGAAGGAGAAGGTCAAGAACCCCTACACCGGCATGGACGAGCCGCCCGATGAGCGCCTGATGCGCTCCATCGAGACCAAGATCGACATCCCCGAGAGCCGCAAGGAAGACTTCCGGCGCGAGATCATGAACTACATCGGGGCCCTGGCGGTGGAGGGCAAGAAGTTCACCTACGCCACCAACGAGCGGCTGCACCGCGCGCTGGAGCAGAAGCTCTTCGAGGACCAGAAGGACACCATCAAGCTGACCACCCTGGTGAGCAACGTGGTCGACAAGGAGACCCAGGCGAAGATCGACGTGGTCAAGGAGCGGCTCATCCGCGACTTCGGCTACAACGACGAGTCCGCCACCGACGTGCTGAACTACGTGGCGAGCATCTTCGCCCGCGGCGACGCCCGCGGCTGATGGGCCGGCCCGGCGCCTGCGGGTGCCGGGCGCCGCCGCCGCTCCTCTCCCCGGTCGGGCCCACGTCGGGCGCCGATCCCGTGGCCCACGCGAGGTACCCATGTCGAGGATCAAGCAGGACCACAGCCGCTTTCGCGACATCGTGCGCGGCAAGGTGCGCCGCAACCTCAAGAGCTACATCTCGAACGGTGAGCTGATCGGCAAGCAGGGCAACGACCGCGTGTCGATCCCGCTACCGCAGATCGAGCTGCCGCGCTTCAAGTTCTCGAGCCAGGACGGCGGCGGCGTCGGCCAGGGCCAGGGCAAGCCCGGCGACGGCATCGGCGACGGCGATGGCCAGCCCGGCGAGGGCGCCGGCGAGGCGGGCGAGGGCGAGGGCGAGAAGGCCCTGGAGGTGGACGTCACCCTCGATGAGCTGGCCCAGATCCTCGGCGAGGAGCTTGAGCTGCCACGCATCGAGCCCAAGGGCAGCAAGCAGGTGGTCAGCGAGCGCGACAAGTACACCGGCATCCGCCCGGTGGGCCCCAACTCGCTGCGCCACTTCAAGCGCACCTACACCCGGGCGCTGAAGCGCACCATCGCCACCGGGGAGTTCAACCCGAAGAACCCCGTGGTGGTGCCGGTCAAAGACGACATGCGCTACCGGGCGTGGACGACCGTGTCGAGCCCGCAGGCCAACGCGCTGGTCATCTACATGATGGACGTGTCGGGCTCGATGGGCGACGAGCAGAAAGAGATCGTGCGCATCGAGAGCTTCTGGATCAACGCGTGGCTCAAGAGCCAGTACGAGGGCATCGAGACGCGCTACATCATCCACGACGCCACCGCCAAGGAGGTGGACGAGCACACGTTCTTCCACACCCGCGAGTCGGGCGGGACGATGATCTCGAGCGCCTACAAGCTGGCCGCCCGGCTCATCGAGTCGGAGTACGCCGCGAGCGAGTGGAACATCTACCTGTTCCACTTCTCGGACGGCGACAACTGGTCGGTGGACGACACCAGCGTGTGCGTCCAGGTCATGCGCGAGCACCTGATCCCGGTGTGCAACCAGTTCAGCTATGGCCAGGTGGAGAGCCCCTACGGCTCGGGGCAGTTCATCAAGGATCTGCGCCAGCACTTCGACGTGGACGGGCCCGACTGCTCGGTGGTGGTGTCGGAGATCAAGAACAAGGACGCCATCGTGGGATCCATCAAGGAGTTCCTGGGGGCCGGGCGATGATCCAGTACCTGCACGTGCGAGCCCTGCCGCCCGAGCTGAACGTCTGGCGCGAGCGCATCGAGCAGCTCGCCCGCGACCACGGGCTCGACTTCCACGACACGTTCTTCGAGGTGCTGAGCTACGACAAGCTCAACGAGGTGGCCGCCTACGGCGGGTTCCCCACGCGCTACCCACACTGGCGCTGGGGCATGCAGTACGAGCAGCTGTCGAAGAGCTACACCTACGGGCTGTCGAAGATCTACGAGCTGGTGATCAACACCGATCCCTGCATCGCCTACCTGCTCGAGACCAACGAGATGGTCGACCAGAAGCTGGTGATGGCCCACGTCTACGGGCACGCCGACTTCTTCAAGAACAACTTCTGGTTCAGCCGCACCAACCGCAAGATGCTCGACCAGATGGCCAACCACGCGGCCCGCGTGCGGCGCTATCAGGATCACTTCGGGCAGACCCAGGTCGAGGAGTTCATCGACGTCTGCCTGAGCCTCGAGAACCTCATCGACGTGCACCGGCCGTTTCGGCCCGACGTGCAGGCGCCCCCCGTCCGGGCGCAGTCCGATCTGCCCGATGAGCTGATCGGGGACGCCGAGGCGGTGCCGCGCATGGCCGCCAAGGAGTACATGGACGAGTACGTCAACACGGCTGACTACCTGGACCAGCAGCGCGCGAAGGCCGAGGCCGAGGCGGCGCAGGCCCAGCGGCACCCGGCGTCCCCCGAGCGGGACGTGCTGCTGTTCTTGATGGAGAACGCGCCGCTCACCCGCTGGCAGCGCAACGTGCTGAGCATCGTGCGCGACGAGGCGTACTACTTCGCCCCGCAGGCGATGACGAAGATCATGAACGAGGGCTGGGCGAGCTACTGGCACACCCGCCTGATGACCCGGCACATCCTGGATGACAGCGAGGTCATCGACTACGCCGATCGGCACAGCGGCACCACCGTGATGCACCGTGGCCGCATCAACCCCTACAAGATCGGGCTGGAGCTCTTCCGCCACATCGAGCGGCGCTGGGACGCAGGCCAGTTCGGGCGCGAGTGGGAGACCTGCGACGACATGGCGGCGCGGGCGGCCTGGGACACCAAGGCCGGCAAGGGGATGGAGAAGATCTTCGAGGTGCGCAAGCACCACAACGACGTGACCTTCCTCGACGAGTTCCTCACGCCTGAGTTCTGCGCCGAGCAGAAGCTGTTCACCTTCGAGCACAACCCGAAGGCGAACGAGTGGCAGATCGCGAGCCGGGAGTTCGACGCCATCAAGCAGAAGCTGCTGTTCCAGCTGACCAACATGGGCCAGCCGATCATCGAGGTCGAGGACGCCAACTTCGAGAACCGCGGCGAGCTGCTGCTCACCCACCGCGACGAGGGCGTCGAGCTCGAGATGGGCTACGCCCACGCCACCCTGCGCAACCTGTACGCGCTGTGGAAGCGGCCGACCCACCTCGCCACCCGCCGCGGCGACAAGGGCTTGCTGGTGTCCTTCGATGGCAAGCAGGTCAAAGAGCGAGTGATGAAGGCAGCGGGTTGAGTCGAACGCCGGGACATGGCGCGCCGCCGGGCGGGCGTAGCTTGGCGTCGCAGGCGGCGCGGGGTATGGTGCCCTATTCGCTCTGGGGGCCGAATGAGCAACACCAACCGGCGTGAGATCAAGGGCAGGCTGCCCCAGGTCCGCACCGCCGCGCCGTCTTTTCGGGTCAGCGCCATCGGGCACACGGACGTTGGCCGCCGCCGCGAGGCGAACGAGGACAGCTACCTGCTGATGCCTCGCAACAACCTGTTCATCGTCGCCGACGGCATGGGTGGGCACGCGGGGGGCCAAGAGGCCAGCACCCGCACGGTCGAGGGCGCCGCGACCGCCATCCTCCGGCGCCTGGTGGAGGCCGAGGCCCTCAACCGGCAGAGTGACGCGGCCGTCCCGGTGGCCGACCTGCTCCAGGCGGCCATCCGGCAGGCGTGCGCCGGGGTCTACGACGCCGCGCGCCGCAACGTGCACCTGAGCAACATGGGCAGCACGGTGACGCTGATGCTGGCGTACGGCGATCACGTGCACCTGGGCCACGTCGGCGACAGCCGGGCCTACCTCGTGCGCGACGGGCGGGTCTTCCAGGTCACCGAGGACCACTCGCTGGTGCAAGAGCAGGTGTCGCAGGGGATCATCACGCCCGAGCAGGCGAAGGTGTCGATGATGCGCAACATCATCACCCGCAGCATCGGCTATGAGCGCGACGTGAAGGTCGACACGGCGGCGGTGCCTGTGCGGCGCGGCGACGTGTTCCTGCTGTGCTCCGATGGGCTCACCGGGCACGTGGAGGACCCCGAGATCCTCAAGGCGGTGCAGGATCACCCGCTGCACCAGGTGCCCCGGGTGCTCATCGACCTGGCCAACCGCCGCGGGGGGGACGACAACACCACCGTCGTCGTCGCCCAGGTCGAGGGGGGGCGGGGCAAGCAGCGAGGGAAGCGCCGCCGCCGGTCGCCTTGAAGGCCGCCGCAGCCGCCGGGTCACGGGCTCGGTGGTTGGCCCGCGGGCTGGCGGCAGGGGCCGCCGCGCTCACCCCCCTGGTCGGGGTGCCCCCGTGGCTGGCCGTCCGCAGAGGCCGCTGGCTGGTGGACGCCGACGAACCGGAGCTCGCGCTGCTGTGGCTCCACACCCACCTCGACACCTGGCCAGCGGACCCCTGGCTGCACTTCCACGCCGGCCGCGCCGCGCAGAGCAAGGGGCTCGACGACGAGGCGAGGGTGCGCTTCGCCCACGCGGCGGCGCTGGCGCCCGATGAGCCCAGCTTTCGGTTCGCGCTGGGCTACGCCCTGCGGCAGGCCGGCGATCTCGCGGCGGCGGGGGCGGAGTACCGCCGCGCGCTGGAGGGGGCGCCCGACGAGCCGCGGATCTGGTTCAACCTGGGGATCGTGGAGCGGGAGCGGGGCGCGCTGGCCGAGGCGCAGGCGTGCCTCACGCGGGTGTGCGCCGTGTGGCGCCGGGACGCGCGGGCCCACTACACGCTGGGGGTGTGCGCCTATGAGCGCCAGGCCTTCGACGTGGCGCGGCCAGCCCTGCTGCGCTCGCTGCGGCTCGACAAGCGGCAGCACAAGGCGTGGTACCAGCTGGCGCTGTTGCGGCTCGACAGCGGCGAGCACGACGAGGCGCGGCAGGCCCTGCGGCGGGCCCTGCGGCTGCAGCCCAGCTACGCGCCCGCGCACTACGCGCTGGGGCGCACGCTGATCGACGACGCGCCGGCGACCGCCGCGCGGCACCTGCGCGAGGCCATCCTGGGCCACCCGCCCGTGCTGAGGGCCCACCTGGACCTGGGGCGCCTGCACGAGCGCGCGGGCCATCGGGACCGGGCCCGGGCCGAGTACGCGCTGTACCGGCGGCACTTCCCCGACAAGCACGCGGGGTTCATCGAGGCGCGGCTGGCGGCCTTGGGAGGCGAGCCATGACGACGCCCGTGGGCCGCGGCGACCGCCCCTCGACCGATGCGGGGCTGCGGGCGGTGACGGTGTGGCGCCCCGACCACGGCGCAGGCAGCGATCTGCTGGCGGTCGAGGCGCCCCTGGAGATCCGCCTGGGCGGCGAGCCCCTGGTGATGCTGATGCGCACCCCCGGTGAGGATCTGGACCTGGCCGCCGGGTTCCTGCTCTCGGAGGGGCTGGTGGCGGAGCCCGACGATCTCACCCACCTGGCCCGCTGCGCTGATCCCAACCGGCCCCACCGCGAGAACGTGGTGCTCGCGCAGCGGGCGCCGGGGGCACCCCGGCCGGCGGCGCGGGCCTTCACCTCCAGCTCGGCCTGTGGCGTGTGTGGCAAGCGCCAGATCGACGATCTGCTGGCGCGGGCGCCGGCGCTGACCGAGCGGGTGATCCTGACCGGCGCCCAGATCGCCTCGCTGACGGCGGCGCTCAGCGCGGCCCAGCCGCGCTTCGCGGCCACGGGGGGCCTGCACGGCGCGGCGGTGATGCGGCCCACGGGCGAGGTGCACGTGGTGCGCGAGGACGTGGGCCGGCACAACGCGGTCGACAAGGTCTTCGGCGCCTGCTGGCGGGCCGGGGACTGGCCGCTCGAGGGCCGCGTGCTGGTCGTGTCGAGCCGCGCGGGCTACGAGATCGTGCAGAAGGCGCTGGTGGCCCGGGTGGGGGCGGTGGTCGCCCTGGGGGCGGCGACGAGCCTGGCCCACGATCTGGCCGTCGAGGCGGGGCTGGCGCTCTACAGCTTCGCCCGTGGGGCGCGCTTCAACGCGCACCAGGCGGGGTGAGCCGGGCCAGATCCTCGGGCCGGTTGAGGTTGAAGAACCGCGCCGGCTCGGGGGCGTCCACCACGTGCACGGTGAGGCCGGCCACCAGGCGGTTGAAGCCCGGCGCGTGATCCGTCAGCGCGGCCCGAAGGCCCGGGCCGGCGTCGGTGTGCCACCACCCGATGAGCGGCTGCAGGCGGCCGTCGGCCCGCCAGAGCGTCGCGTGGCCGCGGCGGTGCGGCCAGAGCGCCGTGAGCAGATCGGCCCCGACGTGCGGCAGATCCACCGGCAGCACCGCGACCCAGCCGGGCGCCGCGTGCTCCACCGCGCCCAGCACCCCCCCCGGGGCGCCGCGGTCGGCGATGGCGTCGGGGATCACCGGCAGGCCCAGGTGGCCGTAGGGGTGATCGGCGCGGCCGACGATCACCACGCGAGGGCAGACAGCGCGCAGGGCGTCGGCGGCGCGATCCACGGGCCGGGTGCCGTCGGGCAGGCGCACGCAGCCCTTGGGCTCACCCCCGAACCGGCGGGCGTGGCCGCCTGCGATGAGCGCGCCCAGGGTGGCGGCGTCGGGTCGGGGGGGGGCCGATCGAGGGGGCGCGGGTCGGGCGGCTGAGCTCACACGGCCATCTTCAGCCAGTGGCGCAGGAAGTTCTTCATGATCGCGGGGCCGCTGGGCGCGGGCTGCACCTGGGCGAGCATGGCGTCTGCGGCGCCCGCCCCGAACTCGGCGTCCAGCAGCGGGCGGCGCATGTCGATGTAGTGGGCGATGACCTCGGCGTCGAACTCCGGGTGGAACTGCACGGTGCGGCCGTGGGCGCCCAGCCGCATGGCCTGCACGGCGCACAGGGCGGTGCCACCGATGACCTCGGCGCCCGGTGGCGGTCGGTTTACGGCGTCGAGGTGGGTGAGGATGGTGAGGAAGCGGCGGCCCAGGCCCTCGAAGAGCGGATCGTCCTCGACCTCGACGGGCAGCACGCCCATCTCCCGGCCGTTGGGGTTGGGGCCCACCTCGCCGCCGAGCACCTCGCCCAGGAGCTGGTGGCCGTAGCACACGCCCAGCGTGGGCACGCCGGCGGCCCAGACGGCCCGGCTCCACTCGCCGCAGCGCACCGACCAGGGCTCGTGGTCGTGCACCCGCGCCGCGCTGCCGGTGATGATGAGCCCGTCGACGTTGCCGGGGTCGGGCAGGGGGCTGTCCAGGCGGGTGCCGTCGATGACCTCGAAGCGGTCGAGGGGCAGGCCGCAGGCCCGCGCGAACCACGCCTCGTAGTCACCCTTGCGGGCGAGCAGCTCGGGCACCGTGGACCCGGTGCGCAGGATGACAGGTCGCATCTGCTGGATGCTGCCCGAGCCCGCCGAGCCGTCACAACGGGATTGTGCAGGGGGACCGGGCCGGGGCCCGCGTGGGCCTCAGCTGAAGCCGAGCAGGCCGCCCACCTGGTAGACCGTGAAGCTCGCGAGCCAGGCCAGGGCGGTCATGTAGGCGAACATGAAGCTGGGCCACTTCCAGCCGCCGGACTCCCGCCGCACCACCGCGATGGTGCTCATGCACTGGCAGGCCAGGGCGAAGAACACCAGCAGCGACAGGCCGGTGAGCGGGGTGTGGACGGGGGTGCCGTCGGGGCGCTTCGCCTCGGCCATCCGGCGCCGCATGGACGGGCTCTCTTCGTCCACGTCGCCGCCGACCCCGTAGATGATCCCCATGCTGCTCACGAACACCTCGCGGGCGGCGAAGGCGCCCACGACGCCCACGTTGATGCGCCAGTCGAAGCCCAGCGGCGACATCACAGGCTCCAGGCCTTTGCCCAGGCGGCCTGCATAGCTGTGCTCGGTGCGGGCCGCCGCGATGCGGTGATCGAGCTCGGTGAGCGCGGCCGAGGGCTCGGCGCCTGCGGGCTGCGCGGCGGCCAACCGGGCGCGCTCGGCCTCCAGCGGGGCCGCCGCCGCGGGGTTGCGCGGGAAGCTCGACAGGCCCCACATCACCACCGTGAACAGCAGGATGACGGTGCCGGCCTCGCGCACGAAGGTGCCGCTGCGGTTGAACACCAGCCGGCCCACCGACCGAGCGCTCGGGACACGGTAGTCGGGCAGCTCGAGCAGCAGCGGCTCGCGGCGGCCCTTGAGCACCGTGCGGCCCAGCACCGCGGCCGCGATGAGCGCGATGACGATCGCGAAGACATACATGCCCAGCATCACCAGGCTCTGCTGGCTGAACACGCCCCACAGGGTGGTGGCCGGCACGGTCGCGGCGATGATGAGCGTGTAGACCGGCAGGCGCGCGGAGCAGGTCATCAGGGGCAGCACCATCATGGTGAGCAGCCGGTCGCGCCGGCGCTCCAGGGTGCGGGTGCCGAGGATCGCCGGGATGGCGCAGGCGAAGCCCGAGAGCATGGGCACGAAGGCCCGGCCGTGCAGGCCAACGCGGCGCATGATGCGGTCCATCAGGAAGGCCACGCGGGCCATGTAGCCGCTGTCCTCCATCACGCCGATGAACACGAAGAGCAGGGCGATCTGGGGCAGGAACACCAGCACGTTGCCCACGCCGCCGATGAGGGCCTCGGCCACGAAGTCCGCCACGATGCCGGCGGGCAGCACGTCCCGCGCGGCGCCCGAGAGCGCGGCCATGCCGCCCTCCACCAGGCCGATGAAGGGATCGGACCAGGAGAACAGGGCTTGGAAGCCGATGGCCATGATGGTGAGGAAGGCCGCGAAGCCCACGATGGGGTGCAGCAGGAGCCGATCGGCGCGATCGGCCAGGCGCACCGTGGGGCTGCGGGTCACGAAGTCGGCGGCGTGATCGTCGATCCACTGATAGCGCGCCGACGCGATCTCGAGGTCGAGGTCGCGGTGCGCGCCCTCGGCAGCGGCGAGCCGGGCGGCGACGCTGGTGCGCAGGGCGGGGGGCGCGGCGGAGTCGGTGGGCTCGACGCTCATCAAAGCCCACAGCGCCATGGCGCGCTGGGCGGCCTCAGGGGCCTGGCTGAACTGGGGCGCGAGGGCGTCGATGTCGGCCGCGAGGGCGTCGCTGGGGGACCAGGGCCACTTGGGCGCAGGGGGGGGCTTGGCGAGGTAGCGCGCGATGGCCTGGGCCAGGGCCGAGACCCGCTCGATGTCGGTGCCCACGGTGGGTACCACAGGCACGCCGAGGGTGTCGGCCAGGGCGGTGGGATCGACCTGGACCCCCGCGCGCTCGGCGGCGTCCATCTGGTTCAGCGCGATGAGGGTCGGCCGGCCCAGCTCGAGCACCTGCAGGGCAAAGTACAGGTTGCGCTCCAGGGCGGTGGCGTCGATGACCACCACCACCAGCGCGGGCGCCGTGGCCCCGCCCAGGCCGAGCAGGGCGTCGACGGCGATGCGCTCCTCGTCGCTGCGGGCCACCAGGCTGTAGGCGCCGGGCACGTCGAGCACGTCGACGGGCCGATCCACGCCCCGCAGGCGGCCCATGCTGCGCTCGACGGTGATGCCGGGGTAGTTGCCCACCCGCACCGACGAGCCCGTCAGGGCGTTGAAGAGCGTGGTCTTGCCCGTGTTGGGGTTGCCGACCAGCGCGACCAGGGGGGGCGCCTGGCTCACGGCGTCTCCTCGAGGATCAGCGCCTGGGCCTCCTTGCGCCGGATCGAGATCCGGCAGTGGCGCACCTCGAACTCCAGGGGATCGCCCAGGGGCGCCACCTTGCGCAGCACCACCTCGGTCCCCGGCACGAAGCCCAGCTCGAGCAGCCGGCGGCGGAACGCGCGCTCGCCGCCGATGGTGGCGAGGCGGCCGCGTTCGGTGACACGGAGATCGGCGAGGGTGCGCACGGCTGGCCTCCTGCGGACGCGACAAGCGCGGGAGTTTTAGGCCCTCAACCCCGGCTGTCAATCACGGCGGGGTGGGGGACTCCACGGGGTGACGGTGCTGATACCTGCGCAATGTTTGAGGATGCGCGCGCCGCGCGGCTAAGGTGGGCCCGTGTCGCGCCCTGGGCCGCGCACGGAGTGGAGGGGGCATGCGACGGCCCGAACGCGGCTTGACGCTGATCGAGATCATGGTGACGGTGGCCATCCTCGCCTTGCTGGCGGCGGTGCTCATGGTGTGGCTCATGCCCAGCGCCGACCGGCGCTGCCGGCTGGAGGCAGAGCGGCTGGCCGCCTACCTGACGCAGACCCGCGCGGCCTCGATCATGAACGACGCGCCCACCCGGGCAGCGTTCGACTTCGCCAAACAGACCGTCACCCGCGAGGACAGCCGCGTGGGCGCCGACATCACCAGCGCGCTGTTCGCCCCGAGCGATGAGGTCAACGCCTTCGCGCCCCACGCGCCGGTGCGGGTGACGATGGTGATCAGCCCGATGGCGGGCGAGACCACCACCGGCGAGACCTGGGTGGTGTTCAACGGGCGGCGCACCCTGGGCGCGGTGGCCGTGCTGGGCGCCGAGGACGTGCTCTATTCGGTGATCGTGCCGCCCAACATCGAGGGGGAGATCATCGTGCAGCGGGGCAAGGCCAAGCCGCTGACCGGCCCGGTCGATCCCGCCCGGACGGTGACCCCGTTCGCGGCGCTGGGGGCCCTGCCCGCCCTGGCCAGCGGCGATCTGGGGGAGGCGGCCGCCATGGCCAACGCCCTGAGCGGCAGCGGCACGCCCTCCGTCGGCAGCAGCCTGGGCGGCGGCTCGGCGGATCCGAACCCTGATCCGGGGCAGCCGGACGTGGACGAGCCTGACGACGTGGACGAGCCCGACAACCCGACCGAGCCCGATCCGCTGCCGCCCGACGAGCCCGACGAGCCCGATGAGCCGGCGCCTGACGCCGGGCCGCCCGAGGACGAGGGCGAGTGTGGCCCCGAGCGGCCCTGCGAGGGCTGGCAGCAGACCTGCGTGGAGTCGGCCTGCGTCTTCACACCGGCGGGGCTGTCCTTCCGCGCCATCAACCTGCAGATCCAGTCGCCCGCTTCGGCGCGCGACATCCTGTCGAGCGTGGTGCAGCAGGCGGTGGCCCGGGGGCTGTTCAACCTGGTGGTGAAGCTCGACGGGCCGCTCTTCCCCGACCAGCCCACGCAGGGCTTCCGGGGCGGGCTCTACCAGGCCGTCGCCACGGGCGGCGGCTTCGTGCAGGACACCCACCTGCCGTCCTACGCCCGGGGCTACAGCCGGAGCGGCTGTGGCACCCACGACTACTGCCTGCGGGCGGGGCCGCTCGAGGAAGACCAGAGCGAGCTGAAGCTCTTCGTGCACCGGCCGGGAGATCCGATCCCGGGCGAGTGCAACTACTACGGCCTGGTGGTGGAGGCGATCATCGAGCTGAACGTCACCGGGGGCATGTCCGAGGCCGACACCTCGGCGGTGATCAACGTGGCGGGGGCGATCACGCCCAAGCGCGCGGGGGCCATCGTGCTCGACACCGCGAGCGGCCTGACCCTGAAGGACTACTTCGAAGACAACGGCATCACCCCCGACGCCGACGTCTCCCCGCGCGACGGGCGCCGCGAGAGCTGGATGTTCCAGATGTCGGGCCAGGCCCAGGTGGTCAACCTGCTGACCGCCACCACCAACCCCTTCCAAGAGCCTCAGGAGTGCATCGGCACCTTCTGAGGGCGGCGCTCGGGTGACTTTGGCGCGACAGCCCTGTCAGAGCTGGGGGGCGGCGCGCCGTCGCTGATCCCCATGAGCGCTGGGCTCGCGCCGTTGGCCCGGACTTTGTATACACAGCCGACTGTGTAGCAGGGGCGGCGCCAGCGCGGTGACGCCCACGGCATCCTGACTTGGAGGGGACCTCATGAAGACCTACCTCATGCTGACCGCTGGCCTGGCCCTGGCGGGCCTCACGGGCTGCGATGACGACTCGGCCCAGGCGCCGTACACGCCCGACATGACCGCGACCCCGGACGGTGGCGGCACCGACGGCGCGGCGGGCGGCGCGGGCGGCGCAGGCGGCGCGGGCGGCGCGGGCGGCGCGGGCGGCGCGGTGGTGGACATGGGC
>JAUHVS010000829.1 GCA_030424955.1 bacterium
GCGGTGGGCTACGAGGTCTACACCTTCGACCGGATCACCCACGAGAACGTGACCGCCTACCTGTTCCCCCACGAGGTGGAGGGCCAGCCCGGCGGCCGAGACCCCATCGTGGCGCCGATCCTGCGGGGCACGGTCAGCGGCCTCGATGACCTGGAGAAGCCGCTGGAGCCCGGCCTGAGCCTCGTGGCCTTCGTCGAGACCACCCACAGCAGCCAGTTCAACCGGCCGAGCCTGCCGCCGCCGGACGTCAACGGGGTGCTCATCGAGGACGGCCCTTTCGAGCTGAGAAGCCGCATCGGCGAGCTCGCCGTGGTGGTCACCGCGGCCTACGTGCCCACCGACCTCCTGGTGCAGTGGCAGCGGGGCGCCGGCCAGCCCTACAGCGCGCTGCGGGCCGCCTCGACCCCCCTCGCCATGGGGCTGCGCCGCTTCGTCTCGGCGGGGGCAGGGCAGATCGTCGAGGGTCTGGAGGTCGCCATCGACACCCCCCTCGACCGCGAGGTGCCCGTCACCCTCGACAACCCGTCGGGGGGCGTGCGGGGCGCGCCCGATCTCTACGAGGCCCGGCCCATCCTGGACCTGGGCGCCGAGGGCTTCTGGGCCCTCGACAGCACCGGGTCGAGCGACCTGGCCACGATGCGGCTGCCCTACCTGCCCGACATGGCCGACTTCGAGGCCGACATCACCATGCAGTGGATCGGGGTGGCCCGCACCGAGGACTGGTCGCCGTACGCGATGACCTTCCACGAGGCCCGCGACCTGGCGGGGGGCGTCACCATCGGGCCCTTCGTGGGCACGCCGTCGCCCATCACCCCCGAGGCGGGCGGGGCGCTGGGCCCGTGGCGCATCGTGGAGTGGGGGACGCACCCCGGGGTGACCGGCGCCCCGACCGAGCCCCCGCACGCGAACGTCGTGAGCCTGGTGAGCGCCGAGGGCCTGCCGCTGTGGACCTACGTGACGCCCGGCGCGGTGACCCAGGTGCAGCTCCCGCCGTTGCCCGACATCATCCGGCCGGGGGGCGTGGTGCCGGGGGACATGTACCTGTACATCGAGCCGGTGATCGTGGAGGGCTTCTTCGACTACGCCGACTTCACCTACAACGATCTGCGCCGCCGCAAGGCGTTCAGCAGCGTGTACCTGAACGTCACCGACTGACCGGGCCGTGCCATCGCGCGGGCGTCACTTCCGCGACTTGGGTAGCGGCCGCAGGGCGCGATCGGCGGGGGCGGTCACCCCGCGCAGCGCGTTGGCTTCCTGTAGGGCGCGCTGTGCGGCGTCTGGCTCACCCGACGCCTGAAGAAACTGAGCGTAACGAATGAAAACGACAGGGTTGTCTGGGTGAGTACGGGTCAGCCCGGCGTAGAGCTGGCGGGCCCCCGTGGCGTCGCCCGTGGCCTGCCGCAGGCTCGCGAGCTTCAGGGTCTCGACGGGGTTGCCGGGCTCGGCCGTGGTGATCCGCTCGAGCTGCCGGCGGGCCTCGGCCGTGTCGCCCCGCTGGAGCAGCAGCGGCATCAGCCGGCGGCGGTCGTCCACGCTCAGGGCGTAGCGGGCCTCCAGCTCGGGGGCGTGGTGCAGCACCCGCTCCGCGTGGCCCAGGGTCAGGCTCACCTCGAACAGCCGCCGGAGCACGGTCACCCGTCGGTCGCCCAGGGCGTAGAGCGCGTTCAGCTCGGCCACCTCGTCCTCGGGGGCCAGCGGGCGACGAGCGCGGCAGTCGAACAGGCGCTGGGCGTCCGTCAGCAGCGGCGCGGTCAGCGCCTCGGCCCGCCGCAGGTGCACCGACGCGGCGGAGCAGTCGCCCCTGATCAGCAGGTCGGTCGCCCAGGCCCGGTGGGCGCTGGCGAGATCCCGCGCCACCCGGCCGGGCGCGACGCCGTTGGCCTGCGCGCGGCTGAGGTGGGTCACGGCCGTGTCGTAGCGGCCCTGGCCCAGGGCGTCGCGGCCCCGGCGCAGGTCCGGGTCGACGCAGCCGCCCAGCAGCAGGCAGGGCAGGGCGAGGGTAGACAAGGCGGCGAGTGGCGCAGATCGGAGCAGTCCCATGGGCCGCAGGCTAACCGGGCCGCTCTCATCCGGCTACCCCCGGGCTGGCGGCCACAGGGGCGCGCGGGCATACTCCCGCGGATGTTGAGGCGACCCTGGCTGCCCCTGTGGTGGGCATCACTCTTCTTGATGGCCTGTGGCGGCGCGGGCGGCCCCGGCCGCGTGCCCGCGCCCATCCAGGGCCCGGACGGTGGGCCCGCACAGGTGGTGCGCCTGCAGGGGCGCACGCCCGACGGCAAGGTCATCAAGCTCAGCGATCTGCGGGGCAAGGTGGTGCTGGTGAACTACTTCGCCACCTGGTGCGAGCCCTGCCTGGAAGAAGCGCCGCAGCTCGAAGCGTTGGTGCGCGGGGACGCCGCCCTCGCCGGCTTTGAGGTGCTGGGGGTGAGCGTCGACATCAGCGGGGCGAGCCTGGTGCCGCCCTGGGCGGAGCTGCTGCGGGTGCGCTACCCGATGATCCT
>JAUHVS010000047.1 GCA_030424955.1 bacterium
CGCCTCGTCGAGGGGCAGATCGATCCGACCCGAGCTCTCGTAGAGTTGGGTGCGGTCCATCTGCATCAGCCGCGCCCGGGCCGCGCTGCTCAGGGCCGCCTGGCCGCGCTTCACCGGCGCCGCGGTCAAGAAGTTCAGCAACCACAGCGGATCGGCCTGCGACGTGCGGGCGGCGTAGCCCGTGCCATCGCCCGCCTGCCAGTGCACCTCGCCGTCCACGGTGCGGCCGTAGACCACCAGGTGCTCGTCAGCCCACCGATACACAGGGCTCAGCGCCAGCCAGCGGGAGGGCGCGGCGACCTCCAGCAGCACCACCTGCCCGCCGGCCGGCGCGCCGGGCCAGGTGAGGCGCACGGCGCTGCGCTTCGGGTCGTGGCCGACCAGGGGGCGCACCTTCAGCTCGCGGGTCAGCTCGTCGGTGCCCTCGACCCGCAGCAGCACATGGTGTGACAGCCAGTCGGCCGCCGTCAGCAGGTCGTCGAGGGCCGTGAGCAGGGTGCGGTGGTGGGTGTTGGCCTGGGCCATGAACACGTCGTGGGGCTCGTGGGCGTGGCGGTTGCGCAGGTCGACCAGGGTCGTGATGGCCGCCCGCCCGTGACCCCGGCGGACCTGCCCCTTCAGCGCCGGCACCGTGGGCTGCGAGGGTTTGCCGCCCAGGCTCTCCAGCAGGGTCCGCCAGGTGCCCAGGGTAGGCCGCTGGGCCCCTTGCTCGTTCAGCGCCTTCAGCGGCTGCCCCTCGGCCGCGGCGTCCATCAGGGCGATGGCGCCCAGCAGGGTGATCAGCGCCTCGCTCGCCTGCAGCAGGTGCTTGACGGCCCCCGCCCTCGAGCCGGCGATCTGCGCGGCCCGCAAGGGGCTCGCCACCGGCAGCGGCAAGCGGGTGATGCGGCCATAGACCGCGTCTTCCAACGACGACAACGTGCGAACCGGGGTGCCCATGGCGGCAGCCTACGGCGCGCACTGCGCGCTCACAAGCTTGAGCCACCCGGCGGACCACAGGCCGCCGCCATCACCCCGGCCGGTGCAGCAGCAGGATGCGCACCCGCGCCGGCGGGAAGGTCATGCAGCGCGCGTCGGCGGGCGTGAAGCTCAGGTGGTGCAGGCGGTCCAGCGGCACCGGGGCGATGTGTGCCGCCAAGGCCTCGCGGGTCCAGGCCCGCTTGTCGGGGGCCTCGCCCCCCAGGTGGCGCACCAGCGCCTGCAAGGCCTCGAACTGACCGGGGGGGCTGGTCAGCACCGGCACCGGGCGCAGGCCCAGCGCCTGCACGACGTCGGTCACCGTCGCGGTGAGGCCGAGGGTGCGCGCCGCGCGGGCGAGCACGCCAAACTCGATGCCCACCTCGGGGTGATCCAGGTGCACCGCCTCGACGGGCTCGCCGTCGATCTCGCCGTACTCGCTCAGCCAGGCGTGGCCGCCCGGCCGCAGCACCCGCTGCACCTCGACCAGGCAGCGCAGGGCCCCCACGTTGGTCACCCGGGGCGCCGCCGGCACCACGCCCAGCGCCGCGATCCAGGCCGGGGCGGTGGCCGGATCCACCCGCTCGGCGGGCAGATCGGCGATGACCTCGTTGCTGAGCACGACGTCGGCGCAGCCGTCGGCCAGCGGGAGGGCCTGCGCGTCGCCCCGCACGAGCCGTACGCCCAGCCCCGCCAGCCGCTCGGCCTGGCCGCGCTGCAGCGCCGGCGAGAGATCCACGATGATCCAGCGCAGGTCCGGGCGGCGCGCCAGGGCGCGGCGGGCCAGCCAGCCGGTGCCGCCGCCGATCTCGACGACCCGCGCCCCGGAGGGCAGCGCCCCCAGAGCCTCGAGGTGATCCACGACGGCGGCCCCCCACGGGCGGCCATCGAGCACCGGGCTGGGGAAGCGCAGCAGGTGGCTCAGGGTCGTCTCGCGCACCTCGAACTGGACGTCGGCGTCGGTGATGACCTCACGGTGGTAGTCGGCCAGATCGACGGGGCCCGTGCCCGCGGCGCCCGACGCCAAGGGCAGGTCGTGGACCCACCCGAAGAAGTGCGGCGGCGGCTCGCCCTCGCCGAGCGGCGCGTCGAGCAGCTTCACCAGCTGGTAGCGCCCGTGGGTCCAGTCCAGCAGGATGCTCAGGGCCTCCTGGGCGGCCTCGCCCCCATGGCGACGCCCCACCGTCTCCACCAGCTCGCGCACGGTGTGCCGCCCGTCGCAGGCGTCCCAGACGAGGGTCTCCAGCGGCTCCAGCGGGTTGGGCTGCCACGGCTCATCGCTGCCTGCCGTCCGGGCCATGACGATGGGCGCAGCGTCCAGGGGACGGGCGAAGGTCGCCCAGCGTGCCCGCGCCGGATAGCGGTGCATCACCCGCGGCCAGGGGTTCTCGTCGGGGTGCGCCAGGAAGCCCCCCGCGTCCAGCGCCGCCACGGCGGCGTCGGGCTGGGCCGACAGCGGCTGGCCCGCCCGCAGCGCCGCCCAGCAGGTCGCCCCCGCCCCGCGCAGCCGCAGCGTGCGTCCCGTGAGATCGTGGTAGAGCAAGACGCCGTCGCGGGTCGCAAACGCCGTGTGCCAAGGGGCCAATCTGCGTGCGCTCATGGCGCCGCACTCTGACAAACCCGGCCCCACCCTGCCAAGGCCAGGCGCCGCCGCATGGGGGGACCCCCCCAAATTTTGGGGGGGTGCGCGCGGCCCTTCGCGCGTGTGACGATCTGGCAGTGAACGTCACCCTCGCCCTCAGCCTGGCCTTGGCTTGCGCGCCCATCGGGGCCCTGGCCACGAGCCCCGCCCCCGGCGCTGCCCAGCGGCAGGCCGAGCAGGCCTACGCCGCCGGCCGCGCGGCCTTCAAGGCCGAGGACTACCCGACGGCGCTGCGGCACTTCGAGACCGCGTTCAAGCTCGATCCCGTGCCGGTGCTGCTCTACAACCTCGCCCGCTGCCACGAGATGATGGGCCAGGCCGAGCGGGCCATCGACAACTTCGAGCTGTACCTGACCCGCGCCCCCGACGCGCCCGACCGCGCCGACGTCACCCGCCGCATCAAGGTCATGCAGGCCATCGTGGACCGCGAGCGCGCAGGGGCCACGCCGCCCGAGCCAGCACGCCGCCCCGCCGCGCCCGGGCTTGGCCTGCACCCCGTGGCGCCCCCGGGGCCTGGCCTGCGCGCCTTGGCGCCCCCGGCCCCCGCCCCGCGCCCCCACACCCTGCGCTGGGTGAGCCTCGGGCTGATGGGCGCGGGCGTGGCGGGCCTCGCCGTCGGCGGCGGCTTCCGCGCCGCCGCCACCACCGCCGCCGCGGACCAGCGGGCGGCGCTCAACGACGCCGACAAGGCCGACGCCACCGACCAGGCCGAGCGCGCCCAGACCACGGCCAACGTGGGCTTCATCGCCGGCGGCGCGCTGTTGGCCGTCGGCGCCGGCCTGCTGACCTTCGACCTGATGCAGGCGGGCGCCGACACCCAGGTGCAGCTCGTGCCCCACGCCGGTGGCGCTGGGTTCGCGCTGGGCGGCACGTTCTGAGCGGGCCCCCGATGGCTGACGCCCGCCCGTCCCCCCCAGGGCCCCGCCGCGCACCGCGCCGCCTGATCCCCTCCGAGGAGGCCCCCATGCGCCTGGCCCTGTGGCTCGCGTTCTTCGCCCTCAACGGCTGCGCCCTGGACCTGCACTCGCGCTGCGACGAGGCCGGCGACTGCCCGACCGGCTTCTACTGCGGCGGCGAGTTCTGCTACCCCGGCGACCCCGCGCAGGCCGACGCCACGGGGCGCGCGGACGGGGCCACGGCCGACCAGCTCACGCCGGACCAGCAGCCCCCCGACCAGGCGCCGGTTGACGGACAGGTCGGCGACGCGGCGCAGCCCGACAGGGCGGTCCTCGACATGCTCGTGCTCGACCTGGCCCCGCCTGACATGACCCCGCCCGACATGGCCGACCCCGACCTGGCCCCGCCTGACATGGACGCCGCTGACATGGGCGCCGCTGACATGGCCGCCCCCGACCTGGCCCCGCCTGACATGGCCGCCCCCGACCTGGCGGTGCCCACCTGTGACGACGGCGTGCAGAACGGCGACGAGACCGGCGTGGACTGCGGTGGCCCCGCGTGCCGTGCGCTCGGCCAGCGCTGCTTCGACGACGGCGCCTGCGCCGTCCCGGCCGACTGCATGAGCGGGGTCTGCGCCCGGAACACCTGCCAGGCGCCCACCTGCGACGACGGCCTGCGCAACGGCGACGAGGCCGACGTGGACTGCGCGGGGGGCTGCGCGCCCTGCGAGGGCGGCGCCCAGTGCGCGGAGAACGACGACTGCCTGTCGAGGCTGTGCGCCGAGGGCCAGTGCGCCGAGGTGTGCGCCAACGGCGCTCAGGACGACGCCCTGGGTGAGACCGACGTGGACTGCGGGGGGCCACTGTGCGGCGGCTGCGGCGCGGGGCTGACCTGCGGCGCGGACGCCGACTGCGCCCCCGACACGCCGGTGTGCACGGCCGATCTGTCGGAGTGCCAGGTCTGCGACCCGCAGCGCAACGTGGGCTGCGGCGACGACCAGCGCTGCTGCCCAGCCGCGGGCGACGCCGGGGGCCCCGCCTGCCTGCCCGTCGTGGGCCGCTGCGATCCCTGCAACCCCGAGCCCGACTGCGCAGGACCCCCGCGGCTGCTGGCGCCCATCGACGTCGGCGTGCAGATCGCGCGCCACAGCCACATGCCCCTCGACGGGCTGGCCGCTGTGGTGGGCCCCGAGCCCGACCACGCGCGGGTCTGGGTGGCGGTGGCCGGACAGTTCCGCGACTTCCAGCCCACCCAGACCGGCCGCTGGGACCGGGGGGGTCAGTCGGCCCGCGGCCAGCAGCGCACGCGCTTCGCCGTCGGAGATCTGGACGGCGACGGCCTCGACGACCTGGTGATCGGGCCCGACCTGAACCCCAGCACGGTGGGCGTGTACACCCTGGGCGCACCGAACGCCCAGCTGACCGTGTTCAACGTCGGCGCGGACGCGGGCCGCGCGCCGCGGATCGAGCAGGTGCTCGTGGCCGACGTGGATGGCGATCTGGACCTGGACGTGATCACCCAGCGCGCCCTGACCGAGGCCGACACCCGCGGCGCCGTGGCCGTGAACCTGAACACCCAGGCGGCCCCGCTGAGCGTCTCAGCCCCCACCTTGCTGCTACCGACCACCGACGCGCTGGGGGTGGCCGCCATCGTGCCCGCCCCCGGCGAGCCCGCCACGGTGGTGGCCCTGGTGACGGGCGATCTGGACCAGCCGCCGGACCTGAACGCCTACCGCTGGCGCGACGACGGGTTCGCCGTCACCCGCCTCCCCAACGCCGACTTCCGATCCCCCGTCGCGCTGCAGCGCCCGGACGGCACGTCGGTGCTCGCCGTCATCGCCGGCGACGCCGTGCGCCTCTACAGCGTGGCGCCCGCGATGCTGCTCGCCGAGCGGGCCTTCGCGGCGCCCCTGGCGCACCTCGCGGCGGCCGATCTGGACGGCGACGGCCTTGACACGCTCTACGCCAGCGACGATCACGGCGGCCTGCTCGCCATCAACTGGATCCCGGGCTCAGCGGACCTGAACGCGAGCCGCCTCGACTGCCCGATCCGCGCCGGCCGGCTCGAGCGCCTGCGGGGCGCGGGCGCCGGCGACCGCCTGGGCGTGCTCGACCCGGCGACCGCCCAGGCGATCCTCTACGAGGCCGACCCCCGGCCCGTCGGAGCCTTCGGGACCCTCGCCGGGCCCATCCGGTTGCCCGCCGGCCAGACCCTGGTGGGGGCCGCGGGCCCGCACCACCACGCGGCCTATGTGCGCCGGGCGGATCTGCTGACGCGGACGGCGGGTGGCGGGCTGGCCGCGCACCGCCTCGCCACGGCCGCCGGGCTGCTGGGCAACCTGAACGCCAACGGCCTCGACCCGGCCCCCGCCGGGGTGCTGCAGATGCGGCTGGACCGCGTCCTGGGCACCGGGCTGCTGGACCTGCTCTGGACCGAGCAGCGCGCCGACACCGCCTACCGGCTGCGCCTGGCGAAGCCCCTCGGTCAGTCCAACAACAGCGTGGGGCACGCCCAGGTCGCCGACCTCGCCTTCGAGAGCCGACCGACCGCCCTGGCCCTGGCCGAGCTGGCGCCCCGGGATCCAGGCAACGGCCAGGCGCCGCAGACCGAGCGGCGCGAGATCGTGGTCGGCACCGAAGACAGCCTGCAGGTGCTCCAGATCGGGCCCGAGGACGTGCTGACGGGCCAGGCCCCGCTCATCGCGCTTCAGAGCCTGCGCACGGCGGCGGTCGCGCGGATCGAGGCGGCGGCGTTGGACGGCGACGCCCAGGATGAGCTGGTGGTCTGGCATGGCGATGACCCGACCCCGTACGTCTATCAGATCGTCGGCGGGGAGCTGGCGGGCTTCCGGGCGGGCCTCTTTGGCGCGGAGCCCGCGCAGCCGCTGCTCCCCCTGGCCCTCGACGGGGCCCGCGCCGGGCTGTACGCGGTGCGCCCGCAGACCGCCGACGGCCCGGGGGGTCTGGATCGGGCGCGGTTGGAGAATGAGCGCCTGGTGTTCGCCCCGGTGACCGACTTCCTGCGGCCCACCACCACCGTGCTGGGCGCCGGGGACGTCACCGCCGACGGCCGCAACGAGCTGCTGACCCTCGCCGCCGACGCCGACGGCACCCAGCGCCTGTACGTCGACGCCCTGGTGGGTGGGCAATTGCAGGCCGTGGCCGGGTATGGTCCCTTCGCGGGTGCCGTGCGCGCTGTCGAGGTGGCCGACCACGACGGCGACGGCCGGCCCGACGTGCTGGTGAGCCTGGTCGACCAGGCAGGCAGCGCGTCGGTGCAGTTGCTGGGGTGGACGTCGCCCCCCTGATCCCGGCCATGCCCGGGTGGAGGTGCCTCCTCGATGATCGCGCTCTGGCTGATCGCCGCCCTCGCCGGGCCCCTGCCCCCCACGCCCGCCTTCCGCGGTGACACCCCCTGGCGGGTGACCGGCGCCACCTTTGTGGGCCTCACCGGCGAGGCGCCCGGCTGCGCGGATCCGGCGCCCATGGCCCAGCGCCAGTGCCGCATCCAGCTCAAGCTCGGCAGCCTGGGCCGCGCCCTGCAGCGACACTGGCGGCTCAAGGCCCGCCGCCGGCTGGCCGATCCGACGGCCTACGCCAACGCCTTTGGGCTGCGGGTGCTGAGCGAGGGGGCCTACGCCGGCAACGGCGAGGTGATCCAGGTGCGCTTTGACGGCCAGTTCACGGGGCCCGGCCGGCTGCCGGGCGTCGACGCCACGCAGGGCCGAGGGGTCGCCACGCTGCCGGTCCCGCGGCACCCCGAGACCCTGACCCTGGCCGCCTGGCGCCGGTGGCGGCCCAGCCCCAAGGCCGACGTGGAGCAGCTCAGCGTGCTGGTCACCCCCGCGCCGCCCCCCGCGCCCATCCCCGCCCCGGCCCAGCCCGCCCCCTGAGGCCCCCAGCCTCGGGGTCCGCTACTCGAAGCGGTAGCCCACCCCGTGCACGGTCTGGATCAGCGCCGGCTGGCGCGGATCGCGCTCCACCCGCTTGCGCAGCTTGCTGATGTGCTGGTCGAGGGTGCGGCTGTTGGGCAGGTGGTCGTAGCCCCAGCACTCGCGGAAGAAGGCCTCGCGATCCACCACCCGCCCCCGCTCGCGGTGCAGCAGGCGCAGGATCGCCACGTCCCGCAGGCTCAGATCCATGGTCTCTTCGCCCCGCTGCGCCCGCAGCTCGGCGGGCCGCACCACCAGATCGGCCATCTGGAAGGGCGCGCGGCTGGCGTCCTCGGGCTGGTCGCGGTAGCAGCGCCGGGTCACGGCGCGGATGCGGGCGATGACCTCTTTGACGCCGAAGGGCTTGTTGATGAAGTCGTCGGCGCCCAGCTCCAGGCCGAGCACCCGATCGACCTCTTCGCTCTTGGCGCTGATGAAGATGATGGGCACCCGGGCATCGCGCTTGCGGATGCGCCGGCACACCTCGTAGCCGTCCAGCATGGGCATCATGATGTCGAGCAGCACGAAGTCCGGCGCCTCGGCGCCGAAGGCCACCAGCGCGTCCGCCCCGTCGGCCGCGGCGATGGCCTGGTAGCCCTCGCCCTCCAGGATGTCCACCAGCCCCTCGCGGATGTGGCGTTCGTCTTCAGCGATGAGCACCTTCACAGGGCGTCCTCCTGGCTGGCCGGCGCCGGCGGCGCCCGCAGGGTGATCTCGAAGTGCGCGCCCGTCTCGCTCGGGAGGAGCACCAGATCGCCCCCGTGCAGGCGGGCGAGATCCCGGGCGAGGCCCAGGCCGATGCCCGTGCCCTGCGCCCGGTCGGTCAGCGCGTTGCTGGGCCGGAAGAAGGGCTGGAACACCGCGTCACGGTGGGCCGCCGCGACGCCCGGGCCGCCGTCGTGCACGGTCACGCGCAGGCGCTCGCCGTCGCGCGCGGTGGCGATCCGCACGGGCGCGCCGGCCGCGTACTTCTCGACGTTGCTCAGCAGGTTGCCCAGGATCTGGCCCACCAGATCGGGGTCCAGCAGCACCCGGCCCGGGGCGTCCGCCACCCGCTGCACGGCCACGCCCGCCGCCGCCAGCGCCGGCCCGAAGCCCGCGAGGGTGTCGCCCACGACGTCGTCCAGCCGCGCCGGCACCGGCCGCAGCACCAGGGTCTCGCGGGCCTGCCGCGCGAAGGTGAGGATGTTGCCGATCAGCCGGCTCAGGCGCTGGCTCTCGGCGGCCACCACCGCCACATACCGCTGGGCGCGCTCGTCGTCCTCTGGCAGCTCATCTTGCAGCAACTCCGCGTACATGCGGATGTTGGTCAGCGGGGTCTTCAGCTCGTGGCTGACCTGGTTGACGAAGGTCACCCGGGCCCGCGCCAGCCGCAGCTCGTGGCTGGAGGCCCGCCAGAACCACGCCGCCAGCCCGATCAACGCCAGGGCCGCCGCCCCCAGCCCGAGCCACAGGCCCAGGCCGCCCGCGGCGGTGGGGGGCGGATCGCCATAGCGCGCCAGGTGCCACGCGCTCAGCGGGCTGGGCAGCGCCCGGGTGTGGCTGGGCTGCGCCGTCGGCGGCACCGCCCCCTCGCCCCACTGGTAGACCGTGCGCCCCGCCGAGTCGAGCAGCCGCGTGCGCTCGGTGCCGGCCTCGCCCTGGGTGCTGGGCAGCGCCGCCACCACGTCGGCGAGCAGGGCCACGCGATCCAGCTCAGCGGCCACCAGGCGGCCGTCGTCCAGGCGCCGCCAGAACAGCAGGTTGAGGCCGCCGCCCCAGTACCAGATGTGCCAGCCGTCGCGGGCCACGGGGGGATCGCCGTCCTTGCCCGCCGCCGCGCGGGTCGCCGCCAGCGCCCGGCCGGCCCACAGGCCCCGGGTGCGCTCCAGGAACAGCCGCTCGGCCTCGCTGCGCGCGCCCGTCAGGGGCGGGAACAGCACGTCGCCGTCCGCCGTGAACACCAGCATGTGAGCGAAGGCGGTCTGGCCCGCGAGCCAGGGCCGCAGGGCGGCGACCGTCGCAGGCGCCCCGTCGAGGGCGGTCGAGAGGGCGCGGGCGCGGCCGCTCATGACCCGGCCCACCCGGTCGGCGGCCTCGTCGAGCCGGGCCTGCACCACCGCGTCGAACCGCGCGTTGACGGCCGCCCGCTGGTCGTCAGCCACGCGCAGGCCCAGCCAGCCCAGCACCGCCAAGGGCGCGAGCACGAGCACGAGCAGCGACAGGAGCAGGCGGGGGCGCATGGGGGCCGAGGGTGTCAGTAGGACTGCTGCATGTCGAACTGGTACTGGACCCGCCGCATCTTCTTGCGCTGGCGGTTCCAGTTCTCGCCCTCGAGGTTCTTGGCGTCCTCCTTGTTGCTGGTGCTCAGGTCCTTCAGCGAGCTGGTGCCCCAGCGCTGGAAGTTCTGCTCCAGGAACACGGCGTTGTCCTGCAACACCTGCTTGGCCTCGGTGTTGCGGCCCTCGTCGCGCAGGGTCAGGGCCATGCGGTTCTTCTCGGTGGCGATGAGCTGCACGGCGTCCACCATCACCCACTTGTCGGCCGCCGCGGTCATCTCGGCCGGCGTGGCCACGAAGCGCGCCGCCACCGACGCCTTGAGGGTGTCGGTGCTGCGGGTGGCCAGGTTGCCGTAGCTCACCTTCACCTGGGCGACGGGCCGCTCGCTGCCCAGCTCGCCGGGGGTGACCTCCACCTCGAGCATCACGAACTTCTCGCGCTCGCTGACCAGCTGGTTGATGCGCGCGGTCACCCGCTGGCCCACGATGTCGGCGTCGCGGCCCAGCACCCGGACGGGGCGCACGCCCTCGGCGCAGTCGATGGTGAGGCTCACGTCCCGGGCCACGACGCTGGTGACGTCGCCGAACTCCAGCGCGAAGAAGCGCGCCAGGTCGTTGGCCTGCTCGACGAAGACGTGGTTGCCGTCGCTCGCCCGCGCCAGCCGCGACATCAGGTCCTCGTTGTAGTCCAGGCCCAGGCCCAGGGTGGTCACCGAGATGCCCAGGCGGGCCAGCCGCGCCCCCAGGGCCTCGAGCTCACCAGGGCTGGCGGGCCCGACGTTGGCGAGGCCGTCGCTCAGCAGCACCACCCGGTTGACCCGGTTCTTGTCGAGGAACTTCTGCAGCTCGTCGGCGCCCTTGCTCACGCCGGCGAAGAGCGCGGTGTTGCCCCCCGGGGTGATGCGGTCGATGCCCGCCCGCACGGTCTCTTTGTCGCTCGCCTTGGTGGCCGGCACGAGCACCCGCACGGTGCTGTCGTAGGCCACGATGCTGACGATGTCGCTGGGGGCCAGGTGGTCGATGGCGCGCCGGGCGGCCTCCTTGGCGCGCATGATCTTCTCGCCGCTCATCGACCCCGACTTGTCGAGCACGATGGCCACGTTCACCGGCGTGCGGGCGCCCGCCTTCTCCATGGTGAAGCCGGTGAGGCCCACCTTGAGGTAGCTGGTGTGCTTCTGGCCGGCGGCCAGGCTGGGGTGGCCCAGGCGGGCGTCGAGCTTGACCTGCTGGCCATCGGCGAGGGCCAGCGCGGGCAGCAGCATGAGGGACAAGATGAGGCGGCGCATGGGGTCTCCTGGGGCGTCCGGGCTGAGCTGACCCTAACGGCCGGCCCCCACAAAGGGGTCAGCGCGCTGCCAACAGCCTGTCAAAAATTCGTGAAGCCCCGTCAGGTGTCCACGGCGGGCGCCCACGGCCCGCCGGGTGTGGCCGTGGCGCCCGCCCAGGTATAGTCGCCCCCTTGCCAGGAGGTCCCCGTGATCCGTGCCCTGTGCCCGCTGCTGGTGCTCCTCGCGGCCCTCGCCCCGCTGGGCTGCGACGACGCCCCCCCCGATCCGCCCGCCGGCTGGCAGGCGCCCACCGCCGGGCCTGATCCGGCGCAGGGCGTGTTCATGAGCGTGTGGGGCCCCAGCCCCGACCGGCTGTTCACCGTGGGCGGGCAGCCCGACGCCGGCGTGGCCTGGCGCCGCGACGCCGCGGGCTGGCAGCCCCTGGCCCTCCCGGCGGGCCCCCTGCTGAACTGGGTGCACGGCGCCGACGGCGTGGTGTGGCTCGTGGGTGACGGCGGCCGTGCCCTGCGGTCCACAGATGGCGGCGACACCTTCGCCCCCGTCGAGACGAACACCACCGCGCCGCTGTGGGGCGTGTGGGCCGCCGACGCCGACACCGTGTGGGCCGTGGGCGGCGACGCCCGCGCGGCCCAGGCCGACTGGGCGCCGGTGCTGCTGCGCTGGACCGGCGACGCCTTCGAGCCCGTCGCCCTGCCCACCACCGATCGCGCCTTCGGGGCGCTCTTCAAGGTGTGGGGCAGCGGGCCCAGCGACGTCATCGCCGTGGGCGCGCGGGGCGTGCTGCTGCACTTCGACGGCCAGGCCTGGGCCCAGCAGCCGGTGCAGGGCGGCGTGGCCGACGACCTCATCAGCGTGTGGGGCGCGGGGCCCGACCGGGTGGTGGTGGCCGGCGGGCGCAGCAACGCCCTGGCCCTCACCCGCACCGCCGACGGCTGGGCGCGGGTGGCCCCCGACGCCCTCGCGGCGCGGCCCGGCCTCAACGGCGTGTGGGTCGCCCCCGACGGCACCGCCAGCCTCGTCGGCGTGCGCGGCGCCGCCCTCACCCTGAGCCCGGATGGCCAGATCAGCCGCGAGGACACCGGCACGGCGCTGGTCTTGCATGCGGTGTTCGGGGTCCGCGATGGGCGCGCCACCCGGCGCGTCGCCGTCGGCGGCACCCTCGACAGCAACCCGCCTTGGACGGGCCTCACCCTGGAGGACGTGCGATGAGCCGCCCCTGGACCGCCACCGCCTGCCTGCTGGGCGCGCTGGTCAGCCTCACGCCCGGCTGTGACGACGAGCCGGCGCCGGCGCTGCAGATCGCCGACGGCATCTACGCCACCCCCGGCGAGATCCAGCCGGCGGCCACCGCCGAGCAGCGCGCCGCCTTCGCCCGCGGCGAGGCCGTCGCCCGCCGCCGCTGGACCCCCGCCATGGGCCTGGGCCCCGACTTCAACGTCACCTTCTGCGGCGCCTGCCACGAGAAGCCCGTCTTCGGCGGGGCGGCGGGCCACTACCGCAACTTCGTCATCCGCGGCGACACCCTCATCGACGGCAGCTTCCTGCCCGGCGGCACCCGCGGCGGCATCCTCAACAGCTACGGCCTGGGAGAGCCCAGCGATCCCGGCCTCACCCGGCCGGCGCCGGACCCCACCGACGACACCTTCGCGGTGCGCAACCCCGTGCCCTTCTTCGGCGTGGGGCTCATCGCCCAGATCGACGAGGCCGCCATCCTGGCCAACGTCGACCCCGACGACGCCGACGGCGACGGCATCAGCGGCCGCGCCAACTACGACCAGGGCTTCGTGGGCCGCTTCGGCATGAAGGCCCAGACCGTGAGCATCGAGGGCTTCATCCGCGGCCCGCTGTTCAACCACCTGGGGCTCACCAGCGACCCGCTGCCCCCCGAGCGGCAGGCCGCGCTGCCCGTGCCATCCGTGGCCGAGACGCGCACCTTCCAGCAGCGCGCCGACGGCCTGGAGGCCCAGCGCTTCCACCAGGCGGCGGCGCCGGCCTCGCCGCTGACCGACAGCGACGACGTGGCTGATCCCGAGCTCTCGGCGGACGACCTGTACGATCTGGTGAGCTGGGCCATGCTGCTCGCGGCCCCCGCGCCGTCGGCCCCCACCCCGCAGAGCGAGGCCGGCGCCGCGCACTTCGAGGCCATCGGCTGCGCCGCCTGCCACGTGCCCGCCCTGGCCAGCCCCCGCGGGCTGATCCCGCTGTACTCCGACCTGCTGCTGCACGACATGGGCCAGCCCCACGCAGACGGCGTGAGCATGGGCCTGGCCGGGCCCACCGAGTTCCGCACGGCGCCGCTGTGGGGGGTGGCCGTGGGCGCGCCCTTCCTGCACGACGGCTCGGCGATGACCCTGCACGACGCCATCCTGGCCCACGGCGGCGAGGGCGCCCGCAGCAAGGACGCCTACGCCGCCCTCAGCGCCGCCGAGCAGGCCGATCTGCGCGCCTTCCTGGTGCACCTGGGCGGCGCCGAGATCGCCACCGAGGGCCTGATCTTGCCGGGCGACGCCCCCGCGGCCGGCGAGCCCGGCGGCCCCATCCCCGGGCTGACCCCCGCCGAGGCCGAGCGCTTCGCCCGCGGCCGGCTGCTCTTCGATCGCGACCTGGGCTACGAGGACGGCGTAGGCCCGCTGTTCAACGGCGACAGCTGCCGCGCCTGCCACTTCGACCCCGTGGTGGGCGGCGCCGGGCCCCTCGGCGTGAGCGTCGCGCGCACGGGCACCTACGCCGCGGACGGCAGCTTCACGGCGCCCCCGGGCGGCACCCTCATGGCCCGCCACGCCATCCCCGGCCGGCGGCGGCCCGAGCGCGCGCCCGGCGCGATGTTCGAGCTGCGCCAGACCCCCACCAGCCTGGGGCTGGGCGTGCTGCAGGCCATCCCGGCCGAGAGCGTGCTCGCCCTCGCCGACCCCCAGGACCTGGACGGCGACGGCATCGCCGGGGTCGCCCACGTGCTGCCCGACGGCCGCCTGGGGCGCTTCGGCTGGAAGGCCCAGATCGCGAGCATCGAGGACTTCGTGGGCGACGCGCTGCGCTTTGAGCTGGGCATCACCGTGCCCGCCGAGCTGAACATCCCCACCAGCATCACCGCCGACGACGACGGCGTGCCCGATCCCGAGCTACCGGGCGATGACGTGGCGGATCTGACCTTCTACGTGGCCGCGCTGGCGCCGCCGATGGCCCGCGGCACCCCCGAGCCCGCGGGCGCGGCGCTCTTTGAGCAGGTGGGCTGCGCGGACTGCCACGTGCCCGCCCTGCCGGGCACCCCGCCGGGCTGGTCGCCCTACACCGACCTGCTCCTGCACCGCATGGGCGACGATCCGCAGCAGGGCGTGCCCGACGGCGTCGCCCTCGGCCACCAGTACCGCACGCCCCCGCTGTGGGGCGTGGGCGACACCGCCCCCTTCATGCACGACGGCCTGTCGGCCACGCTGACCGACGCCATCGAGGCCCACGCCGGCGAGGCCCAGGCGGCCCGCGACGCCTTCCTCGCGCTCTCGCAGGCCCAGCGCGCGCTCCTGGTGGCCTTCGTCGACGCCCTGTGATGGCGTGTCAGCCATGACCCACAGGGCGGCACACACGCGCCGCTTGCCCGCCAAAGCCCGCGCCACACAGTCCCAGCCCGATCCAGGCCGCGGCGCGCCGGAGATTGAGTCGTCCACCGGAAGCTGCCGATAGCGAGGACATGCCGGCCCTCCCGCTCATGCACCTGGCCGAGAACGCCGCCCTGCTCATGGGCCTGGCGATGGTGTACGGGCTGATCATCCGCCGCTGGCCCCCCCTCTCGCGCGCCGCGGCGCTGGCGGGCGGGGCGTGGTTCGGGCTGGCCACCCTCGTCGGGATGGCGGTCCCCCTGCCCTTCTCGCCCGGCGTCTTCTTCGACGCCCGCTCCGTCGTGCTGACCTGCGCGGGGGTGATGCTGCCCGCGATCGGCGCGATCCTCGCGGCCGTCATCACCGCGGCCTACCGGTGGTCCGTCGGCGGCGTCGGCGTCTGGGTCGGCCTCGGCGTCACGCTGACCTCAGTCGCCGTCGGCATGGGGCTGCGGGCCTGGCTGGTCCGCCAGGATCGCGTCGCGCCCCGCCTGCGCGAGTGGCTGCTTGCCGGCGCCCTCACCCATGGGCTGCTGGTGGCGTGGATGACCGCGCTGCCGGGCCTCCTGTCCACCCGGTTCTTGAGCGAGCTGGCGCTGCCGCTCGTCGCCCTGTTCGTCCCTGCGACCGTCGGGCTCGGCGCGCTGCTGACCGCCCTCGAGCGCGACCACCGCTTTGGCGCGCTGGTCACCGCCGCGCTGCGCGGGCTGCCGGACCCCCTCGCGTTCCGCGCCAGCGATGGCTGGATCATGAGCGATCGCTTCGTCCAGCTGTTCGGCGGGCGCCGCCGGCACCCGCCCGCCGCCGCCCTGGCCGCCATGGACGCGCTGATCTGCGATGGCCCCCCCGCAGAGCTGCGCCTCGACGGCGTGAAGGGACCGATCGAGGTCGAGGCCCGGCGGATCTCCGTGCGCGGCGATCGCGGCCTCGAGCTGGGCGAGCTGTTCATCCTGCGCGACCTCACGCGGGCCCGCACGGCCGAGGCCGAGGCGCAGTACCTGGCGAACCACGACGAGCTGACCCGCCTGCCCAACCGCTCGGCGCTCTTGCAGTACATGGCCCGGGGCGCCGAGACCCAGGGCGCCCTCTTGGCGGCGGATCTGCGGGATCTGCGCGCGACGAACGAGCGGCGCGGCTGGCGCACGGGCGACGCGCTGCTGCAGGCCACGGCCGACCACCTCGCGGCCCTCGTCCGCGCCCGTGGCTACCTGGCCCGCACCCTGGGCGGTGAGTTCGCCGTGTGGTGCCCAGGCCCGAGCGGCCTGCTGACCGCTGAGCGCATCGCCCGCGACCTCATCGCCGCCTACGCCCAGCCCACCGACCTGCTGGGCGAGCCCGTGCGGCTGCACCTCGACGTGGGGCTGGCGCCCATGGAGCCGGGGCTGGCCCCCGAGGCGCTCCTGACGCGGGCGGGCCAGGCCCTGCGGTGGGCCCGCGCCGAGCCGACCGCGGGCCTCGCGGACCAGCCCAGCCTCGCGTGGTACTCCGCCGACGTGGGCGCCGACGTCGACGAGCGCCTGCGGCTGGTCAACGCCCTGCCCGAGGCGCACGCCCGCGGTGAGCTGCACGTCGCGTGGCAGCCGGTGGTGCGCCTGGACACCGGCGCGCTGGTGGGCTGCGAGGCGCTGCTGCGGTGGACCCACCCGGAGCTGGGCGCCGTGCCGCCGGGTCGCTTCATCCCGCTCGCCGAGCAGGCGGGGCTGATCGAGCCGCTGGGGGCGTGGGTGTTCGACGCGGCCCTGGCCCACCTGGCCCGGTGGCGCGCGCGGCACGGCTACCGAGGGTTCGTGGCGGTGAACGTGTCGCCCAGGCAGCTGCACGCCGCCGGCTATGGCGCGCAGGTGGTCGCGGCGATCCGGTCCGCGGCGCTGCCCACGGACGCCGTCGAGCTCGAGTTCGTCGAGACCGCCATGCTGGACGCCTCGGCGCCGGCCGTGCGGGCCTCGCTGGATGCGTTCCAG
>JAUHVS010000048.1 GCA_030424955.1 bacterium
CGCTTGAGTGACAGGCCGATCTTGCGATCGTCGATGTCCACGCGGAGGATCTTGACTTCAAGCTCTTCGTCGATCGCGACCACATCTTGTGGGTTCTCGATCTTGTGATCCGCGAGCTCGGAGATGTGGAGGAGGCCTTCGAGATCATCTTCCAGCTCGACGAAGACGCCGAAGTTGGTGATCTTGGTGACCTTACCCTTGACGACCATACCTGGTTGGTAGGCACCTGGGATCGCGTCGACCCATGGATCCTCGGTGAGCTGCTTGAGGCCCAGGCGCACCTTCTGCTTGTCGGGGTCGAAGCTGAGCACCATCACCTGCAGGTGATCGCCCACGGCCACGAGCTCGCGGGGGTGGCCGAGGCGGCCCCACGACATCTCGGACACGGGCAGCAGGCCGTCGACGCCGGGGGCCACGGTGACGAAGGCGCCGAAGTGGGTCAGGGTCTTGACGACGCCGGCGCGCACCTGGCCCTCGGCCAGCGGCTCGCCCTCGGGCTCCACCTCGGCGGCGCGGGTGGCGCGGCGGGTGAGCACCAGGTTGCCCTTGCGGGCGTCGAACTGGAACACGCGGAACGCGAGCCGCTCGCCCAGCAGGGCGGCGGGCTGCTGGCCCGGGCTCAGGTCGAGCTGGCGGCGGGGGCAGTGGGCCTTGAGGCCCAGCAGATCCACGTTCACGCCGCCGTTGTGCAGCGAGATGACCTCGCCCTCGAGCTCGGCGCCCTCGCGCTGGGCCTCGACCAGGCGGTCCCACAGGGCCAGCCGCGCGGCCTTGCCCAGGTGGCCGTGCACCACGCCCTCGTCGTCGATGCGCTCGACGTACAGGGGCTGCTCGCTGCCGATCATGGGGGCGGCGGCCAGCTGGTCGCGGGGCACGCGCACCGCCGGGCCGTCATCGGGCAGGGCGTAGGTGACGGCGTCCGCGTCGACCGCGGTGACCGTGCCGGTGGCCCGGGTGCCGGGGGGCACGGGCAGCGCGGCGAGGATCTCGGCCACGCCCGCCAGATCGGGCGTGGTCAGCAGGCGCTCGACGGGCTCGTCGGCGGGCGGCGGGGTGGGCTCGGCCATCGTCGCAGTCTCTCGGTCAAGGCGGGCGTTATCAGCGAAACGCCGCGATCTAGCACGGACTGGGCCGCCGGCAAAGCGTCGCCCGCCTCTGTGATTTGACAGCCGCGCGCTGGCTTCGGCACTTTGCCCCCCTTTCGCACCCCGAAATGAGGTCGCATGGCCGCGCCGACCCCCGACGAGAAGCGCTTCAAGCGCATCTACCGCCGCCTGCTCCGCAGCATCCGCGACTACGATCTGCTCGCCGAGGGCGATCGGGTGATGGTGGCGGTCAGCGGGGGCAAGGACAGCTACACGCTGCTCGACCTGCTGTGGCGCGTGCGGGCGCGCTCGCCCTTCAAGTTCGACGTCGTGGCGGTGCACCTGGATCAGGCGCAGCCCGGCTACGACGGCGCGCCCCTGGCGAAGTGGCTGGCCGACTTCGGCGCGCCCTACGAGATCCTGCGCAAGGACACCTACAGCGTGGTGCTGGAGCTCACCAAGCCCGGCGGCACCTTCTGCGCGCCCTGCTCACGGCTGCGCCGCGGGGTGCTCTACGACGCGGCGGAGCGGCTGGGGTGCAACAAGATCGCCCTGGGGCATCACCGCGATGACGCCCTCGAGACCACGCTGATGAACCTGTTCTTTGCGGGCAAGCTGCAGGCGATGCCGGCGAAGTACCGCACGGACTGCGGGCGCTTCGACGTCATCCGCCCGCTGATCGAGGTGGCCGAGGCCGACATCATCGGCCACGCGGCGGAGGCCGGCTACCCGATCCTGCCCTGCAACCTGTGCGGCTCGCAGCCCGGGCTGCAGCGCGAACAGATGGCGCACCTGATCACCAACCTCGAGCAGACCATCCCCAACGTGCGGGAGGTGATGCTGGCGGCGCTCAAGAACGTGCGCCCGAGCCACCTGCTGGACCGCGGGCTGGCCGAGGCCATGGCTGGGCGCGCCGGCGGCGTGGACGCGCTGGAGGCCGTGGGCGGCTGCGGCGGCGACGTGGCCGCCGAGGACACCGACCGCCCGCAGGCGGCGGCGCCGGCGCTGATCCAGATCAACGGCTGAGGGTCGATCCCGCGCGGGCCGCCCGCTGGGCGCCCCGGTGCCGGTGTGACCGCGCATGGGATGTGACCATGGGTGGGGCGGCCGGGCCGCGTCGGCGGCCCCACCGGGGGCTGCCCAGCGGCCGCCGGGGCCTTACCAGCCGCGCAGGGCCTTCAGGCTGGCCTGATCGACCTCGCTGAGCAGCGCGACCTCGTTCAGCGAGGCGAAGGGCCGCACGTCGAGGATGGCGTCCACGACGTCGGGCGACAGCCCCACCACGACCTCCAGGGTCTCGGCGTCGGCGCGGTTGACGATGTCGAGCACGTCGCGCGCCTCACCCGCGGTGAAGTTCACCTCGAGGTAGGTGCCCGCGGGCTGGTCGTCCGCCATCACCCAGCCATGGGCGTGGGCGTAGTCGGCGAGCCGGTTGAGGGCGGCGTCGCCCACGTAGCTCACCTGATCCAGCGCCGCCAGGTCCCGGAAGGGCTGGTCGTCGGCGGTGCCACAGCGGCCGTCGAGGCCGTTGCGCTTGACCACGATGCGGCGCGCCGCGCGGTGGTCGAGGCCCACCAGGCGGTCGAGCACGTCGTAGGTGGTCGACGGGTGGTTGACCAGGCGCAGCATGGCCTGCCCGGTGGGCGAGTCGCTCTGCATGGGCGCGCCGTCGACGGGCGGGCGGTAGTCGAGGTTCTCGGCCGTGCAGGCCGAGGTGAGGCCCACGAGGGCCAACAAAGGAACGGTCAGACGCTTCGATCCAAGCATCTCGGCCTCCTGCGCCCAGCGGGCGCTGAAAACGTTGATGCAGGGCGGGGCGGTCGCCGCCAGCCCTTGCGAGGCTGGCCTATTTGTCGCGAAGGCGTCTGTCAGGGCCCGCTCGCGACCCAGTCGGGTCACAGGATGGGATGACGGTGCCTTGCGGGGCGGTGACGCCGCTGATTCCCCCCCGGAACCAGCTTATTTGTCACTCCTGCGGCGCCCGCTTGTGGATCGGCTGATCCATGAGCGGGGCGCGGGAGTGTACGCAAATTTCGACGGGCGTCAAGCGGTTTGTGAGAGGGTGCCCGGCGCGGTTTCCTGATAGGTTCTCCGAAGCGTCTTCCGGGGGAGTGTCGCCCATGTTTCGCAGCGTGTTCGCGGTGGTGTTGGGGTTCGCGGTGGCGGGCCTGGCGGGCGTCGCCCCCGCGTGGGGTCAGGCCATCAAGCCGCGCATCCTGCTGATCTTCGACACCTCGGGCAGCATGGGCTTCGACCTGCGCTCGGGCCTGCCCACCGGGGGCGACAACTCGGCCCAGTACCCCGGCGACGGCGGCGAGAGCCGGCTGGCCGTGGCCAAGCAGGTCATCAGCGACATCGTGCAGACCACCAGCGAGGTGGAGTTCGGCCTGATGCGCTACCCCCAGGTGGAGGGGTCGGGCATCAACGATGGGGTGGATCGCGAGCCCTTCACCGGCTACCGCGGGCTGGCCCAGAACCCCCTGAACTACCTGGGCTATTGCAACGGGCAGCTGCGCCGCGACCGGGCCGACGTGAGCTACGCGCTGGTGGAGCCCTTCGCCAACGACAACGAGAACAGCATCCTGCGCTGGCTCGACGGCCAGGAGGCCTGGCCCGTGGATCGCGAGCTGCGCGCCGAGGGCCCCACGCCCATCGCCGAGTCGCTGCGGCTGGCCGAGACGTACCTGCGCACCGAGGTGCTGGCGAACGATCCCCAGCTGAGCTGCCGCCAGACCTACGTGGTGCTGCTGACCGACGGCGCCGAGTCCTGCGTGCCCGGCAACCAGCAGCCGGTGCTGCTGGAGCGCACCCTGGCCCTGCGGCAGATGCCCGTGGAGCAGGACGGCCAGCAGGTGCAGACCAGCGTGCGGGTGTTCGTGGTGGCCTTCGCCGTCGATCCCGCCCAGCAGGGGCTGCTCGACACCATCGCCCGGGTGGGCGGCACGGCCCGCAACGCCGCCGGCGAGGTGGATCTCATCAACGGCCGCGCCTTCTCGGCGGGCGACCAGGCGGCGCTGCGGCGGGCCTTCAGCGAGATCCTCGCCGAGGCCATCCCCACCGAGCGCTGCAACGGCGAGGACGACGACTGCGACGGCACCATCGACGAGGGCGTGATCAACGCCTGCGGCCAGTGCGGCGTGCCCCCCGCCGAGGTGTGCAACGGGGTGGACGACGACTGCGACGGCTTCTCGGATGAGGGCGTGACCAACCAGTGCGGCGGCTGCGGGCCGCTGCCCGCCGAGACCTGCAACACCATCGACGATGACTGCGACGGGGTGGTGGACGAGGCGGTGCAGAACGCCTGCGGCGGCTGCGCCAACGTGCGCGACGAGGTGTGCAACGGCCTGGATGACGACTGCGACGGGGTGGTGGACAACACCGCCGGCGGCGACGCGCCCCTGGGCCGCGCGTGCAGCAGCGACGTGGGCGAGTGCGCGGCGGGCCTGGAGCGCTGCGTGGGTGGCCAGTGGGGCGCCTGCGACGGCGTGCTGCCCGCCGAGGAGGCCTGCGACGGCCTCGACAACGACTGCGACGGCGCCAGCGACGAGCTCACCCGCCCCTGCGGCGACGCCGTGGACATCGGCGACGTGGGCCAGTGCCAGGTGGGGCGCGAGAGCTGCGTGGACGGCGCCTGGACCGGCGAGTGCTTCGACGCCGTCGGGCCCTCGATGGAGATCTGCGACGGCCTCGACAACGACTGCGACGGCGATCCCGACGAGGGCCTGATCAACGAGTGCGGCATCTGCGGCAAGCTGCCGCCCGAGATCTGCAACGGCCGCGACGACAACTGCGACGGGCTGATCGACGAGGACGCCCGCTGCCCCCGCGGCTTCCTGTGCTGGGTGGGCGAGTGCGTGCAGCGCTGCGACGGCAGCGGCGAGTGCGCGGGGGGCCAGACCTGCCGCGACGCCTGGGGCGACACGCGGCTGTGCCACCCCGATCCCTGCGCCGGCGTGGTCTGCCGGCCCGGGCTGGCGTGCGATCCCGATCTGGGCGGCTGCGCCGATCCCTGCCGCGGCGTCGAGTGCCCCGCCGAGCAGGCCTGCGAGCTGGGCGAGTGCGTGCCGGCCACCTGCCGCCACACGGGCTGCCCCGACGGCGAGCGCTGCGTGAACGACGTGTGCCGCGCCGATCCCTGCGCCGGCGTGGGCTGCGGTGACGGCACGGTGTGCCGCGACGGCGCCTGCGTCGAGGTGTGCCAGGGCGTGGACTGCTACGACGAGGCCGAGGGCCTGGGCGGGGTGTGCGTGGACGGCGCCTGCGCGCCCGATCCCTGCGGCGGGCGCTGCGTGCGCGGCCAGGTGTGCGATGCCGCCAGCGGCCAGTGCATCGAGGATCCCTGCGTGCGGATCACCTGCCCCCAGGGCCAGGCCTGCGTGGCCGGTGAGTGCCGCGGCGACGCGCCCTGCGCCTTCATCGAGTGCCCCGCCGGCACGTGGTGCGTGGACGGCGGGTGCACGGACGGGCGGCCGGCCGTCGAGCCGCGGGACCCGCCGCCGGACTTCGGCGACTTCCCCGACTTCGGGGTGCCCGACGCGGGCGCGGACGCCGGCCCCGACGCGGGGCCCGACGCCGGGCTGCCGGCGGAGCCGAACCTGATGAGCCGGGATCAGGGCGCGGGCGCCGATCCGGGCGATGAGGGCTGCAGCTGCTCGGTGGAGGGGCCCCGCGCGCCGGGTGGGCTGGCGTGGCTGCTGTTGGGCCTGGGCCTGCTGGCCCGGCCCCGGCGCCGGCGGCGCTGAGGCCCGCCAGCCCGCGGCTCGGCGCCCAGCCTGACGGCAGGCGGCCCGGCGACAGGCGGCCCGGCTACAGGCGGTAGGGCCGCAGGTAGTGCAAGGAGATGTCGTCGAGGGCCTCCTCGAGGGCCTCCTCGTAGAACCCCGCGTCATCGCTCGCGGTGCCGCTGTCGATGACCGAGCCGTCGAAGGCCGACTCCACCCGGAAGCGCGCCACGGCGTCGTACTCCACGTCCCCGTCGCTGTCGTAGTCCTCGGTGACGTCCACGCGCACATAGAGGATGCAGTTCACGTCGGGGCTGGGCTCGGTGACCACCCGCTTGAAGCCCGCCTGGTCGCGCAGCCGCGTCACCAGGAACTGATCGGCGCTGCGCCCCGCGCCGTCGATGGGCGCGACGTAGAGCACCGACCAGCGGGCGAAGTCGAAGGTGGGGTCGTTGTCGAGGGTGACGGGCGTGCAGCCCGCCAGCGCGGCGCTTAGGGCCAGGCCCAGGCTCGACAGGCGCATGTGACGGATCAGGCGACGGCTCATGGCCACGACCCTCCCAGGCCCAGGGTGAGGATGATGGGCTGGCCCTGCTCGCCGCTGTAGCTGCGGCCGGGCATCAGCCCCGCGCTGCGCAGCAGGTAGTAGCGGGCCTGCACCCGCGCGACGAGCGCGCCGATCAGGCCCACCTCGCCGGTGAGCACGGCGGGCATGGCGAGCTTGGTCTCTTCTTCGTGGATCGACGAGAGCCACCAGATGTCGCAGCCGGTCTGCAGGCGGATCGACAGGCCAGGCACCGAGAACACCTGCACGCCGGCGTGCAGGTCGATGACGCTGCCGAAGAAGCTGTCGCCGCGCAGGGTGTCCTTGCCCTCGTCGCTGGTGGCCCAGCCCAGGTTCCAGGCGACGTCCAGCTGGAAGGCCGAGACGCCCAGGCCGAAGGTGAGCCCGACGATGGCCTTGTCTTCCACCAAGAAGCTCTGGCCGCCGACGCGGATCTGGAACGGATCGCTCGCCGCGGCGGGCCCGGCCAGCCCCAGGGCGAGCGCCGCCGCGAGGCAGCCCGCCGCCCGCCCCACGCCCCGTGTGTGTGTGTGGATGTGCATGCCACCATCATGGGCGGGGGATCTGCCCTGGGCAAGCGAGGACGGCGCGGGCCGCTACGCCGGGGCCTCTGCCTCGCCCGCTGCGGCCTCGGCGGTGTGGCGCTCCCAGGCCCGCCAGAAGGGGTCGAGCTCTCCGCGGAGCACGTCCTTGATCTGCGGGTGGCTGGCGTGGGTGCGCGGGTCGTGCACGGCCCCACCCTTCAGGCCGTAGGTGCGGGCCACCGCGTCGGTGCCGCCCCCCGCGCTGAGGTAGGGGTGCAGGTCCTGGCCCAGCAGGGTGAGGGTGCTGCGATCGGTGCCGTTGAAGGTCCACGCGAGGCCCCGCTCGGGCACCTGCAGGCTCAGCCGCGCGCTGCGGCGGGCGAGCACGGTGCCGGCCTTCTGGCGGGCGTCGCTGATGTGCAGCCCGTCGATGCGCGCGCCGTGGGCCTGCTCGCTGCGGGCGATGACGTCCACCCGGGCCCGGGCGGTGCGCCCGTTGGCCTGGCGGTGGGTGTGGCGGCCGGCCTCCATGGCCAGCACCTGCCCGACGCCGGCGCCCTCGATCTCGAGCACCACCCGCAGCGGGTGCTCGCCGCTGGCCTGCTCGGCCACCACCTCGAAGGTGAAGCCGCGGCGGCGGCACCAGGCGCCGTAGAGCGTGACCAGCTGGCCCAGCCAGGGGCCCGGGGGGTGGGTGGGGTCGGCCGGGCCGATGAGGAGCCAGGCGCCGTTCGGCCCCGCGTGGGCGCCCAGGTCGAGCCAGCGCTTGTGGTTGCGGCGCGCGTCCGCGATGGCCGCGGCCAGGGCCTCGGGGTCGGGGTCCCGGGGGCCCTCGGTGAGGGCGCGCAGGGCCAGCGCGGGCTGCAGCAGGCGCTGATCGGCCTGCAGCCGCGCGTCGAGGCTGGTGTAGCGCTTGAGCGTGCGCTGGGCCTCGGCCGGGTCGTCCCAGAAGGTCTTGGCCTGGCTGGCCTCGATGAGGGCGCTGGCCTCGTCGCTGCGCTGGCGGTGCTCGGCCTCGAGGGCGGCCCACAGGCTGAGCTGGCGCGCGGCCTCGGCCTTCAGCTCGGCGGCGGTGAGGGTGAGCATGGACTCGTCGCCGTCGCCCGGCACCACCACGATGGGCTCGGCGACCTGGCGCACCACCACCCGGTCCTGGCGCACGGCCAGCTCGATGTGCGCGCCCTGCACGGGCTCGGTGCGCACCACGAAGTCGGCCAGCGCGGCGGTGACGGTGCGCTCGATCTCGCGGCGCAGGAAGCGCGCGCCGAAGTGCGGGTGGTAGCCGTGGGCCACCACCCAGTCGAGCAGATCCATGCTGAAGTCGAGCACCAGCCCCCGGCGGCTGATGCCGTCGCGCTTGACCAGGGCGCCCAGCTCGCGGCGGGCGATGTCGCGGATGTGGGCGCGGCTGAGGGGGTGGAAGTGCACCACGTGGTCGAAGCGGTTGAGGAACTCGAAGCGGAAGGTCTGCAGCAGCCGCCGGTCGAGCTCGCGGTCCAGCGCCTTCACGTCGCGCTCGGGCCGGAAGCCCAGGCCGGTCTCGCGGAAGACCTCTACCCCCGCGTTGCTGGTGGCGATGATGATCATGCTCGCCGCCGACACGGTCTCGCCCATGCCGTTGATGAACCGGCCCTCGTCGATGAGCTGCAGGAAGCCGTCGTGCACCCGCGGGTGGGCCTTCTCGAACTCGTCGAGCAGCAGCACGCCGAAGGGGTGGCCCATCAGCCGGCTCGCCAGCACGCCGCGCTTCTGGGCGAGGTTCTGGCCGTAGGGGCTGCCGAAGAGCGTGGCCACGTCGGCCTCGTTGGCGTAGTCGGCCATGTTGACGCGGATCAGCCGCTGGTCATCGCCAAACAGGTACTGCGCCAGCAGCTGGGCGGCGTGGGTCTTGCCCACGCCCGTGGGGCCCACGAAGAGCAGCACGCCGAAGGGGCGGCGCAGGTCGGTCAGGCCCGCCTTGATGAGGGCGATCATGCGCACGATGGCGTCGACGGCCTCCTCCTGGCCCAGCAGGCGGCTGGCGAGGAAGGCGTTGACGTCGTCGAGGTCGAGGCGCTCGCGGGGGTCGATGAGGTTGCCGGGCACCCGGGTGAGCTGGCTGAAGCGGTCCACCACGGTGTCGAGGCCCAGGGTGTCGCCAGCCTTGCTGGCGAGCACGCGGGTCTGCTCCAGCAGGTCGAGGACCTTGCGGGGGAAGCTGCGGTCGCCCATGTAGCGGGCGGTCAGCTCGATGGCGATGCCCTGGGCGTCGGGCTCGAAGGGGCGGCGGCCCGCGCCGGCGCCGTGGGCGTCCCACTGGGCCACGATGCGCTTGACCGTGGGCACCGTGGGCTCGCGGGCCACGATGGGCACGAGGTACTGGGTGAGGTCGCTCCAGTACTCCACCATCTCGTCGAAGGGGCCCGGCTGGGCCTCGGCCAGGATGGGCAGCTTCGCCCGGGTGAGGTAGCGGTGCAGCATGGCCTCCCAGTCGAGGCCGTAGGCCGCGTGCACGTCGCGGATGAGCGGCAGCACGGGGGGATCGAGGGTCACCAGGTGGTCGAAGAAGCGCTGGGCGAAGTCGGTGGCCTTGCCGGTGTTGGGCGGGAAGCGCCCCGAGATGCCGTTGAAGCTGATCTGCACCACCCGCACGCCCCGCAGGCGCTCGGGGCCCTCGCCCGCCGCCAGGCGCGCCACGAGCGCGTGGTAGACGGCGCTCTTGCCCACGCCCGGGGGGCCCACCAGCACCGGCGAGCGGTTGTTGCCGGCCAGCAGGGTCTCCTCGACCTGGCGCAGCAGCTCGTCGACCTCGAAGGCGGGCGCCAGCTCGCCCGCCGCACAGGCGTGGCTGAGGTCGCGCTCGATCCAGTCGTCGAGCCTGATCTTCTTGGGCATGGGGGCTCCTGGCAGGGGGCACGGGCGGGGCGACCGCGCGGCGCGGCCGGGGGCCATGGTAGCCCGCGTGCGCGCTGGCGGCGACCGTGGGGCGCGCGCCGGCATCGACCCCCCGTCCGGCCGCGCCCCCGCGGCCCGAGGGGGACCTGATGCCCATCTGGCGGATGCTGCTGTTTCTGGGCGTGCTGGGTGGGCTGACCGCCGGGCTGCATGTGTACCTGTACCGCCGGCTGGTGCGCGATCCCATGCGCTCGGCGCGGGCCCGCCGGGTGGGGCGCTGGGTGTTCGGCAGCCTGGGGCTGCTGCTGCTGGCGGGCATCGTCATCAACCGCTTCCTGCCCCGCCTGCTGGGTGAGGTGGTGGGCTACGCGGCCTTCGGCTGGATGGGCCTGGTGACCCTGATCGTGCCCCTGCTGTGGGCGGTGGATCTGGTGCAGATCCCGTGGTCGGTGCGGCGCCGTGCCCGGGGCGAGGGGCCGGTGGATCCCACCCGCCGGCTGGCGATGGCCCGGGGCGCAGCGGCGCTCACCAGCCTCACGGCCGGCGCCGCGGCGGCGGTGGCGGTGGACACCGCGCTGGCGGGCCCGCTGGTGGAGCGGGTCACGGTGCCCATCAAGGGCCTGGATCCGCGGCTCGACGGCTTCACGGTGGTGCAGCTGAGCGACATCCACGTGGGGCCCACCCTGGGGCGCGACTTCGTCGAGTCGCTGGTGGCCACCGCCAACGGGCTGGCCCCGGATCTGGTGGCCATCACGGGGGATCTGGTGGACGGCACCGTGGGCCGCCTGGGGGATCACACCGCGCCCCTGGCCGGGCTGCGCAGCCGCCACGGCACGTTCTTCTGCACGGGCAACCACGAGTACTACTCGGGGGTGGACGCCTGGGTGGGCGAGCTGCGGCGGCTGGGCGTGCAGGTGCTGCGCAACGAGGGCCGGGTCCTGACCCACGACGGCGCGGCCTTCGACGTGGTGGGCGTGGACGACTGGCGGGCCGAGCACGACATGGCCAAGGCCTGCGCGCAGCGCGATCCCGCCCGCTTCGGCCTGTGCCTGGCCCACCAGCCCAAGAGCATCCAGGCTGCCGCCGATCACGATCTGGATCTGATGGTCTGCGGCCACACCCACGGCGGCCAGATCTGGCCGGCGAGCTGGGTGGTGCGCCTGGTGCAGCCGTATGTGCAGGGGCTGGCACAGCACAGTGACCGCACGTGGATCTATGTGAACCGCGGCACGGGCTACTGGGGCCCGCCGATGCGCCTGAAGATCCCCGCCGAGATCACCCACCTGACCCTGCGCCGGGCCTGATCGCCAGCGGGGGGTGGGCGCCGGCCGCTGGCGTCGCCCCGCCCCCCGAAGGGTGGTACGCTGCCGGCCCGCGGCCCGCCGCACCGAGCAGGCGCCGCGCCAGGTTCGAGGTGTGGGATGTTCTTCGACCGTCTGGACCCGGCGGACACCGATCCCGCGCGGCTGGTGGGCCGCGCCGAGGACCGGCACTGGCTGTCGAGCGTGGTGCACCGCTACCTGGCCCTGGGCGGCCCCCCGGTGGGCCGGGCGTTCTGCGTCACGGGGGGCAAGGGCGTCGGCAAGTCGATCCTCATCCGCAGCGTGCTGGCCAGCCTCGACACGGACGCCCCCGAGGGCACGGTGGTGGTGTCGGTGGACTGCAGCGCCTGCCACGGGCGGCGCGGGGTACTGGAGGCGGTGGCCAACGGCGTGGTGCGCGGGCTGGACGCCCTGGAGCAGCGCAGCGGGGGCGCGCTGGCCCTGCTGGCCGCGGCGCAGGTGGCGCGCACGCTGACCCGGTTCGACGATCTGCCCCTGCGGGTGGCCCACGAGCAGCTGCGGCCCTTCCACCCGGCCCTGGACGAGGGCGCCACGCCGCACCTGTTCGCCGCCCTGCGGCTGGGCTTCGGCCTCACGTTTTCGCTCACCGACAAGCAGATCAAGCGGCTCACCGGGGCGCTGCGGCTCGACGACGCCGGGCTGACCGAGGTGTGGATCGGGCTGCTGACGGATCTGCGCGCGCACGGGCTGCAGGTGCTGCTGGTGCTCGACAACCTCGACGCCCTGCGCCACGACGAGGCGCCCGGGCCAGGTCACGATCAGGTGCGGCGGGCGGTGGAGGGCATCTTGGCGCTGAAGGCCGCGCCCATCGGGCTGCTGCTGGGGCTGCGCACCTACGCCCTGGGGGTGCTGCCCCGCGACATCAGCAACACCCGCGCCCTGCGGCCGCTGCCCGCCGAGGCCCTGCAGGCCATCCTCACCGACCGGCTGGCCCAGGAGCGCGCCGCCCTGCGCGATCAGCTCGCCACCGCCGACGGCCAGGGGGCGCTGGCGTGCCTGCTGCGCATGGCGCCGACGCCGCGGGCCCTGCTGCGCTGGGTGAAGTTCTTGTTCGAGGCCGGCCGGCTGCGGCCCGACGCCCTGGAGGCGGGCTTCCAGTTCTTCGTGGAGAGCGACTACGCCCCGCTCGATCTGGAGCTGCTGCGGCGGGTGGCCTGGAGCTTCCCCACCGCGGACGCCGCCGTGGCCGACGACGCGCTGCTCGCCGCCTGCGAGGGCGATCGCTTCGTGCTCGATCAGCTACAGGATCGCGAGGTGCTGCTGCCCCGCGACGTGTGGAGCGCCGAGACCCCTCGCACCCTGGACCCCGAGCTGGTCTTCCTGCACCCCGTGGTGTGGGGGGAAGGAGCCGCGCCATGAGCTGGCTGCTGCCGTCGATGCTGCCCCTGCAAGCGCACCTGCCCTCGGGGCGCTACCCGCTGCCCTGGTACCACGGGCCCGCCGATCAGGACCGGCTGGCGGATCTGGTGCTGCGCCTGGTGGACGGCCTGGCGCACCAGGTGCAGGTGCCGTGGGGCGCGCTGGATCTGCCCATGCCGCTGGTGCACGCGAGCCACACGCTGGTGGTGACCGATCCCCCCGCGGACGTGCCCGCCGAGGAGCGCGACGCCCGGCTGGACCGGCTGGGGGGGCGGGTGCAGCTGCTGCGGCCGGCGGCGCCCGAGCTCAACCCCGAGGCCTGGCAGCCGCGCTTCCTGCTGGCCCCGCTGGTGCGGATCGTGCGCCAGCACCTCGCCGATCCCGAGCACCCGCTGGCCGCGCTGGGGGTGAGCGCGCTGCCCGTGCCCTTCGCCGCGAGCCTGAGCCACGATCTGCTGGACCTGCTGCGGCTGGTGGAGGCGGCGGTGGCGCACCGGCTGCGCTTCGCGCACCTGGGCGTGGACGCCGAGGAGTGGCGCGAGAGCCTGCAGCTGGCCGCCGGGCAGCGGCTGGCGGCGCGCACCCTGCGGCTCAGCGGGGCCAGCCTGTCGGCCGCGCTCACGGCGCTGATGGCCGGCCCCGAGCGGCTGCACGAGATCGAGGACGGCGCCTGCGCCGCCGAGGGGCTGGCGCAGGTGGGCCTGGCGACGCTGCACGAGGGCCAGCTGCGGCTGGGGCCGCTGGCGTGCCGGCTGGACGATCCGTTCATCCGCGGGGCGTTCCTGGATCGCCTGCCCATCCACGCGTGGACGGAGCCCGCCCGGCGCTTCGTGGTGGCGGGGGAGATGGCCTCCAGCCGCGCGCCGGAGGCCACGGTGGCGGTGGTGCCGCGGGCCGGCAACCGCATCTGGGGCGAGGTGGTGAGCGAGGTCGAGGGGGCCGTGGCGGCGCTGGCGCAGACCCCCAGCCACGGGGCCCTCTCGGGCGCGCTCACGCCGCTGCGGCAGCTCGCCCAGCTGCCGCCCTACCTCACGCAGGTGCCGGCGACGCTGGCCGCGGACGTGACCGAGGCCTTGCTGGCCTTCGAGCCGCTGGCCCTGGACGGGGCGCCCGGATCGCGGCTCGCCCACCTGATGACCGGCCTGCTGCGCTTCTTGGCGGCGCGGGGGCCAGCGGCCGCGCCGGTGCGCGCGCAGGCCGGGCTGTCGGTCGATCTGCTGGTGCGGGCGGACGACGGGCCGGTCTACCAGGCGGCCCGCGGGGCGGTGCACGCCGAGCTGGCCTGGGCGCGGGCGCTCACGGCCACCGATCGCGGCGGGCTGGACGACGTGCGCACCCGCAGCGAGCGGGTGCGGGCGCAGCTGGCGCCCACGAGCGCGGCCGCGCTGAGCCTGCTGGGGGTCGAGGCCTGGATCGCCGCCCAGCGCGGCGATCTGGCGCAGGCCCGCGCGCTCCAGGCCGATCGGCTGGCGGCCTACACCGCCCAGGGCGCGACCCGAGAGGCCGCGGTGGTGCAGGCCCGGCTCGCGCGGCTGCAGGCCAGCGCGGGCGACACCGACGGGGCGCTGGCGGCGCTGGAGGCGGTGGTCGAGACCTTCGCCCGCATCGGCGCGCGCCACGACGAGGCGACCGTGCAGGGCGACGTGGCGCGGCTGATCGCAGGGCAGGGCCGGCTCCACGAGGCCCTGCAGCTGCACCGCAGCCGGCTGCGCACGCTGACCCACCTGGGGGACGTGCGCGGCTGCGCGGACGCCCAGCGCGACATCGCCCGGCTGCTGGCCCGGGAGCGCCGCTTCGACGAGGCCCTGGCCCTGCACCGCGAGGCGGTGGAGGCCTTTGAGGCCCTGCGCGACAGCCGCGCCCAGGCGGCGATCTGGGGGGACATCGCCCGCATCGTCGCGGCCCGCGGCGAGTTCGACGAGGCGCTCACCCTGCTGCGGCAGCGGCTGAAGGTGGCGCGGGATCTGGGGGATCTGGACGCCGAGGGGGCCACCCGGCTGACTCTGGGCGAGCTGGAGCAGCAGCGCGCCAGCCGGGCCCAGAGCGCCGCCGGGCGCCGGCACCACCTGCTGGCGGCCCGCGCCGAGCTGGGCGCCGCCTACCGGCTGCACCACGGGCTGGGGCACGGGCAGGGCCTGGCCGACGCGGCGGCGGCCTACGCCACGGTGCTGCGGGATCTGGGGCACCCCGATGAGGCGCGCACCTTCGTGGAGACGGCGGCGCCAGCGCTCGCGGCGGCGGGTCACGGGGCGGTGGCAGAGGCCCTGGCGGCGCTGATCGCCGCGCCGGCAGACAGCCAGGCGCCGGCAGCGGCGCCCCTGAGCGACGATTGACGGGGCGGGCTGAGATCAGGCCGGGGCGTCAGGGCAGCGCGGCGTAGATCTGCGCCAGCTTCGCGAACTCCGCCTGGGCGTTCTCGCTGGCCTCAGCGGCGCGGCGGCCCGCGGCGCCCATCTCGGCCAGGGCGGCCCGGTCGGCCACGAGGGCGGCCAGGCTGGCGCCCAGGGCGACGGGGTCCTCCGGGTCGGCCACGGCCACGGCGCCGGTCGCCATCAGCTGGCGGTGGCTGACGAGGTCGGACGCCAGCACGGCGCAGCCGGCCACCATGTACTCGAAGATCTTGTTGCTCAGCGACAGCTCGTAGGAGCGGCACACCGGCTGGGTGAGCACGACCCCGATGTCGGCGCTGCAGGTGAAGGCCCACAGGGCGTCGAAGCTGACGGCAGGGCACACGAAGACGTTGCCGTGCCGGGCCTCGCGGGCGCGGGCCTCGAGGCGGTCGCGGAAGGGCGAGGCGTGGCCCATGAACACGAGGTCGGCCTGGGGGACGTGGTCCGCGGCCTCGGCCAGCGGCATGAGCCCGCGGCCCGACGAGAAGCCGCCCTGGTAGAGCACGATCGGGCGCGCGGGATCGCCGCCGATGAGGGCGCGCAGGGCGTCGCCCTTGGCCAGGGGCCGCAGGGGGGCGCAGTTGCGCACGACGTGGGGGCGCGGGCCGCCGTAGAGCCGCTGGAGCTCGTCGGCCAGGGCGTCGCTGACGGTGATGACGGCGTCGGCGGCGGGCACGCCCGCCTGCTCGGTGCGGGTCCACTGGCGCAGCAGCCAGTTGGGCGCGCCGACCTTGTTGGCCTGCCACTCAATCCACAGCTCGTGGCTGTCGTACACCAGCCGGGCGCGGCCGAGGCGCGCGCAGGCGTGGGCCACCCGCAGGGTGTCGAGGTCGTGGGCGTGGTAGGCGTCGGCGCGCTGGGCGAGGCCGGCGGCGATGGCGGTGGCCTGGTAGTTGAGCTCGGCGGCCTGCCGGCGCAGGCGGCTCTGGTCGTCCACCGTGGGGCGGGGCGCGGCCCCGGTCGCGGCGGCGCGGGGGGCCGGGGCGCTCCGGCGCGGTCGCAGGCGGGACAGGGCCCGACGGGCGCCCCCGAGGGTCTGGTTGAGGCCCGGCAGCCGGATGACCTGGGCGCCGTCGAGCACCTCGCGGGGGGGCGCGTCGCCGCGGCGCAGGCCGATGATGGTCACGCTGTGCCCCGCCTCGATGAGCGCCTGGGCCTCACGGCGCACCCGCGGATCGGCGGTGACCGCGTTGCGCACGAACATGCAGATCTTCACGGGGTGGGCTCCTGGGTGGGCGCCGGCTGGGCGACCTCGAGGGCGGCGATGAGCCCGCGCATCATCCAGGCCTGGCCCCAGCGCACGTAGGCGATCTTGTCGAGGGACACGCGCCCGCCGCGGTCGTGGCGGCGGTAGGCGTACACCCCGGGGGCGGTCTGCATGTGGGCGTCGATCCAGGCAGCGGTGCGCGGCAGCAGGGCGCGGGCCTCGGGGAGGTCGGCGGAGAGCTGGGCGGTGCAGTACAGGGCCTCGGCGCAGCCGTGCACGTCCACCATCGTCGGGTCGTCGGGGTTGCGCCACGGGGCGGCGTCGGGGCCGAAGAAGTGCGCGCTGTACCAGGCGAAGAAGCGGCGGGTGGCGGCCTCGTAGCGGGCGTCGCCGGTGGCCTTCCAGAGCCGGTGGAAGGCTCGGATC
>JAUHVS010000049.1 GCA_030424955.1 bacterium
ACCTGCGGGCAGTTGTCCACCGCGTCCGCGACGCCATCGCCGTCCGCGTCCCCCGGCAGGTCGACGTCGCACGCGTCGCCGGAGCCGTCGCCGTCCGAGTCGGTCTGCAGGGGGTTGGCCACCTGCGGGCAGTTGTCCACCGCGTCCGCGACGCCATCGCCGTCCGCGTCCCCCGGCAGGTCGACGTCGCACGCGTCGCCGGAGCCGTCGCCGTCCGAGTCGATCTGCTGGGGGTTGGCCACCTGCGGGCAGTTGTCCACCGCGTCCGGGACCAGATCGCCGTCGGTGTCCACCTGGGGCACACACGCGTCGCCGACGCCGTCTCCGTCGCTGTCGAGCTGGGCCAGGTTGGCCACGAAGGGGCAGTTGTCGATGGCGCCCGGCACGCCGTCGCCGTCCACGTCGAGCAAGCAGTCGGCGTCGCACGCCTGGGGCACCCCCCCGCGCACCGCGAAGCGCCAGACGCCGGCCACCCCGACGTTGCTCTCGGTGCACAGCACGCCGGTCTCTTGCAGGAGCGCGTCCTCGTGGCCGAGCATCCGCAGATCCCCGCCCTGGTAGCCCAGCAAGCCCAGCCGCGCCCCGGTCCCCGGGACCTGCGCCGGCGGCACGGGCGCGCGGCCGTCCACCCCGCCGTCGGGCGTCCCCATGCTCCACTCGCAGCGGCCGTAGCGGAACTCCACCTGGTAGTCCCCCGGCGCGTTGGTCGGGAACTGGCTGATCAGCAGCTGGAACGTGTTGCGGCGGTCCAGGCTGTCGATGCCGCCGCTGTTGTAGCGCACGGCCTCCCAGGTCAGCAGGATCCAGCCAAACCCGCCGACCCCGAACACCTGGTTCGCGCCGGTCGGATCCGCCAGGGAGGTGTCCACGTCCGCCCAGAAGGGCGCGATGGTGTCGAAGGCGGCCGGGGGCTCTTGCGAGAGCAGCCCGCCCGGCACGGCGTCGTTCATGCTCACGACGCCGTTGACCCCAACCGTGAACACGCCCGTCGGCAGGCCGTTGCTGAGCTGGATGCCGTTCGTGAAGAACCTGGTGTCGACGGCCCGCCCTGTGTTGTCGCCGGCAGCCAGGAACACCTGGCCTCGGCCCAAGGGCCCCCCCAGGTTGCCGTACAGGGGCGCTTGGGCCCAGGCCGTGACGGTCCACGACCACGCGAGGAGCAACGTGACATATCTCATGCGGGCAACTGTACGGTTCCAACTGAAGGCGACGCACCTTTCTACACGCGCCCCCTTGCCAGTTTTTGGCGCCGGCTCGGCACACACACGCAAGCAGCTGATTTAGTTGACCTAAAACCCGACCCCACCCCTCATCAGCGGCTCACGGGATCGGCCGCACCCGCACCGCGGTGGCCTTGTACTGCGGACAGTTGGCCTGGGGGTCGCGCACGGGCCCCGTCAGCCGGTTGGTGTGGGTCTCGGGGAAGTGGAACGATAAGAACGCCGTGCCCTGCGCGATGCGTGGATCCGCCAGCACAGGCGCCTCGACGGCACCCCACTGGCTCTCGATGAGCGCGCGGCCGCCCGTCACCAGCCCCAGGGCCACCGCGTCGGCGGGGTGCACCCCCAGCACGTCGCGATCCACCAGCTCAGCGTGGGGCGTGCGGCGGGTCATGGTGCCCACGTTGTAGTGGTGCAGCACCCGCCCGGTGATCAGCAGCAGCGGGTAGCCCGGCACCCCGTGCTCCGCGCTCAGCGCGAAGTCAACGCACATCAGCGCCGCCTTGCCCCGCAGGAACCCGTCGGCGTGCACGGTGGCGGTGCCCGGGTGATCCGCGGTGGGGCACGGCCACTGCAGCCCGTCGCCCCCCAGCCGGTCGGCGTGCACCCCGCCATACAGGTGCGGCGCCACGGCGGCCACCTCGGCCAGCACGGCCGCGGGGCTGCCATAGCGCCAGCTGGCCCCCAGCGCCTGCGCCACCGCCTGCACCACGGCCCAGTCCGGCCGCGCCGCCCCCGGCGGCGGCACCGCCGCCCGCAGCGCCTGCACCCGCCGCTCGCCGTTGGTGAAGGTGCCGTCCTGCTCCAGCGCGCCCGCGGCCGGGAACACCACGTCCGCCCGGCGCGCCGTCTCGGTCATGAACAGCTCTTGCACGATGAGCAGGTCGAGGCGGTCGAGGGCCTGGATGACGTGGGCCTCGTTGGGATCGCTCTGCACGATGGCCTCGCCCTGGATCCACAGGCCGCGCACCTCGCCGGTCACCGCGGCGTCGATCATCTCGGGGAGCGTGAGCCCCGGCGTGGGGGGCGGCGGGCGGCGCCAGTGAGGCTGCAGCCGCGCCAGCGTCACCGGATCGCTCAGGCCCTGGTAGCCCGTCACCAGGTTGGGCATGCCGCCCATGTCGGCGTTGCCCTGCACGTTGTTCTGCCCGCGCAGCGGCAGCATGCCGGCGCCCGGCCGGCCGACGCTGCCCGTGAGCAGCCCCAGGGCCGCCAGGGTCATCACCGACGCCGTGCCCTGGAACAGCTCGCTGAGCCCCAGCCCGTGCACGAACAGGGTCGGCCCGCCCGCCAGCACCTCGACGAAGGCCTCGATGTCGGCCGCGGGCACGCCGCACTGCACCGCGGCGGCCGCCACCGACGTCTGGCCCACGTGGGCGGTGAAGGCTGCCAGGCCCTCCACCCGCTCGGCCAGGTAGGCGTCGTCCACGGCGCCCCGCGCCAGCAGCGCCTGGGCCACCGCGTTGAACAGCGCCACGTTGGTGCCCGGCGTGAGCGCCAGGTGCACCGCCGCGAAGTCGGCCAGCTCGATGCGCCGGGGATCGATCACCACCAGCTGCGCGCCGTTCATCACCGCCTGCTTGATGCGCGCGCCCACCACCGGGTGGGCCTCGGTGGGGTTGGCGCCCGCCACCACGATGCGCGTGGCCCGCTCGATGTCGTCGAAGCTGGCCGACGCCGCGCCCGCGCCGGTCACCAGCCGCAGGCCCAGGGCGGTGCTGGCGTGGCACACCCGCGCGCAGCAGTCGACGTTGTTGGTGCCGAGCTGCTCGCGGAAGAGCTTCTGCAGCAAGTACGCGGACTCATTGGTGCTTCGGCTGCTCGTGAACACGCCGATGGCGTCGGGGCCATGGGCCGCCGCCAGGGCCGTCAGCCCCTCGGCCGCGCGGGCGATGGCCTCGGGCCAGGTCGCTGGCACAAGCGCGCCGTCCCGCCGCACCAGGGGCTGGGTCAGCCGCTCCGGGCTGCGGTGCCAGGCGTGGGCGTAGCGCCCCTTCCCGCACAGGTGCCCCCGGTTCACTGCCGCGTCGGGCACGCCCTGGATGCGCAGCACCCGCCCGCCCGCCTGCGACACCTGCAGCCGGCAGCCCACGCCGCAGTAGCCGCAGACGGTGTCGGTGACAGACTCAGCCGCGAGCCCGAGGCCGGCAGGCCCGACGCGATCGCGGTCCGAGAGCGCCCCGGTGGGGCACGCGTCGACGCAGGCGCCGCAGCTCACGCAGTCGCTGCTCGCGAAGGTGTCGTCGCGGCCGATGGTCAGCCGGGTGTCGCCGCCACGGTCGGTGACCCCCAGCACGAACTGCCCCTGGCGGTGGGTGCAGGCCTGCACGCAGGCGCGGCAGACCACGCACTGATCGGCGTCGAAGCGCAGGTAGGGCACGCCCCCCGCGTGGCGCCCCGGGGTCTTGGCCGGCGGCGTCAGCCCGTGGGCGATGAGCAGCGCGCGGAAGGCCCCCTGCTGGCCGGCGGCCGGGTGGCTCGCCTGGTACAGCTCGAGGATGCCGCGGCGCAGGGTCACCAGCCCGTCGGTCACCGTGCGCACCGACGCCCCCGGCGTCAGCGGCGTGTGGCACGCGCCCACCCAGCGCCCGTCCACCTCCACGGTGCACAGCCGGCAGCTCGCGGCGGGGGGCAGGCCCGGCACGTGGCACAGCGTGGGGATCGGCACGCCCAGCCGCGCGGCGGCGTCCTGGATGGTGTCGCCCGGCTGCACGTCCACGCGGCGGCCGTCGAGGGTGGCGAAGGGCGGCGGGGTGATGGCCATCAGCGGCCCCCTTCCAGGCGGTCGAGGATCCAGCGCAGCGGCTGCGGCAGGCTGCGGCCGAAGGCGCACAGGCTCCCGCCGGCCATCACGTCGAGGATCGCGCGCACCTGCGGCAGATCCTCGCGGGCGCGCAGGGCCTGCTGCGTGCCCAGCGCACAGGGCGCGCAGCGGCCACACGACTCGTGGGCCGCGAAGCTCAGCCAGTGGCGCAGCAGGCTCGCCCAGTCGGTGCCGGCGGGCAGCGCGACCAGGCCGCCGTGGCCCAGCCGCACGTCGCGGGCCTGCATGGCGTCGAAACACACCGGCACGTCCCACTGGTCGGGCCCCAGGATGCTGCCCATCGGCCCGCCCAGCACCACCGCCGCCAGCCCCGCGGTGCCGCCCGCCTCCAGCAGCACCGTCGACAGCGGCGTGCCGAAGGGCACCTCCACCACGCCGGGCCGCGCGAAGCCGCCGTCCAGGCACATCGCGACGGTGCCGGTGCTGCCCTCGGTGCCCTGCCGCGCGAAGGCCGCGGCGTCCCGCACGATGAGCGGCACGTTCACCAGCGTCTCGACGTTGTTGACCACCGTCGGCCAGCCGTCGAGCCCAGAGGTCACAGGGTACGGCGGGCGCAGGCGCACCTCGCCGCGGCGGTGCTCGAGGTGGTTGAGCAGCGCAGTCTCTTCGCCGCAGACGTAGCTGCCCTTGCCCCGCGCCACGGTGATGTGGAACGCCACGCCGCTGCCCTGGATGTCGTCGCCCAGCCAGCCCGCGGCCTGCGCCTGCGCGAGGGCGTCCTCGATGACCGCGGCGGCCTCGGGGTACTCGTGGCGGATGTAGATCACCCCGCGCTCGGCGCCGATGGCGTGGCCCGCCAGCAGCAGGCCCTCGATGACCGCGAAGGGGTCCCGCGCCAGGATCAGCCGGTCGATGAACGAGCCGGGATCGCCCTCATCGCCGTTGACCACCACCGCCGTCTGCGCGCCCGGCGCCTCGGCCGCCGCCCGCCACTTGCGGGCCACGGGGAAGCCCGCGCCGCCCCGCCCCCGCAGCCGAGCGACCTCGAGGGCCGCCAGGATGTCCGCCCCGGGCGCGCGCAGCGCCTGCGCCGCCGCCGCGAACCCGCCCAGCGCCCGGTAGCCCGCCAGGGTCACGCAGCCGAGCTCGAGCCGCGGGGTCACCAGGGGGCGGCCCGTCAGCGTACGCACCTCGACGGGCACCTCAGGGGGCGTCAGCGCGCCGTGATCGCGCACCGCCGGCCCGGCATGGCAGTGGCCCAGGCAATACACCGCAGTGCCGGCCGGCGCCGAGAGCCCCCGCCGGATGCGGGCCAGGTGGCAGGCGGTGCCATGACACACCTCAGTCTCGGGGGCCTGCGCCAAGGCATAGAAGCTGGCCACGCCCCGGGCCGCCGCCGCCGGCCGGCCGGCCGCGCCCTCCCGGTGGATCGCGTCCCACCGCCGTAGCCAACCGTCCATGGGTCCCCCCTCGCCGAGCGTGACAGCGCGTCGGGGCCTCACAAAGCAAGGGGTGGGCCACGCGTGGCCCCTTTGCGGGGGGGCGTTGCGTTACGGCACGGTGTCAGCCAGCGGTCGGGCGTTGGCGTTTGGGACCACCGCAGGCGACAGGGCCGGGCTCAGGGCGCGGCCTCCAGCGCGGTGTCGAAGGTGCCGCGCACCGCGAAGTCGCGGGTGTCCACCTGCACCACCGCGTCGAACTCGCCGACCACCGGCGCGCCGGGCGTGGGCGCATAGGCCGACAGCCGCAGGGCGCCGCTGCGGAAGGCCGGCAGATCGCTCGCGCCGCGCTGGCCCAGCACCGCCCCGCAGGCGGTGAGGTCCACCGGGCCGGGGCCGTCGACGGGGCAGTCGGCCAGGCGCACGACCACCTGCACGGGCACCGCGCCGCCGGCCGCGACGTACTGGATCGCCAGCTCAGTGCCGCCGAGGCGCGCGCGGGTGTGCTCGAAGCCCAGCGGGTACACCCGGCTGACGCTGCCGGCCAGGGTGTTGGCGGCGTCATCAGCCGCGGCGTCGCAGGCCGCCAGCCCCGCGAGCCCCAGCCCCGCGAGCCCCAGGGCCAGCGCCCAGCGCACGCCCCTCACCGCAGCACCTCGCGGCGGGCCCACTCCAGGCGCAGCTCGAAGCCGTCGCCCACCGGGCGGCTGCACCCATAGGTCACCACCGCCAGCCCGTCGGCGTCGAAGGCCAGCCCGGGGCTCAGGCCGCACAGCCCGTCGCCCCCGCGGGCCACCACCTCACGCTCCCACGCCCCCTCGATGAACCACGCGAACACCACCGCGTCGGCCTGCGGCTCGCAGTCACCCAGGCCCAGCCGGGCCTCGACGCAGCGGTAGTAGGCCACCCCCACGTGCCCCCGCACCGGATCGACCGCGACCCGCGGGTGGTAGCCCTCGTCGAAGCGCGGATCGCCGATGGCCGACACCGCCCACGCGTCCAGCGAGCCCAGCCGGTCCAGCCGCTCGAGCCGCCCCAGCATCGGCCGCCCGGCGGTGGCGTCGTACCAGGCCACCAGCACCTCGCCCGACTGCGGGTGCACGGCCACGCTGGGGCCGTCGGTCGCGGCGCCGGCGTACAGGCGCACCCGCCGCACGCTGTCGTCGGGATCCACCGTCGCCACCCACAGCCCGCGCTCAGCGCCGTCCTCCACGTCGTTGTGGTAGGCGATGACGGGGCGGCCGTCGGCGGTGACCGCGAGGGCGTTGAAGTCCCCCGCCCCCTTGCCCCAGTCCACCGGCAGGGCCCGCCAGCCGCCGCCCGTCCGCACCGCGAGCTCCAGATCGGCCCGCAGCCGGTCGTCGCGCTGGATGCTGCCGCTGTGCACGTCCTTGTAGGCCAGGAACGCCGCCCCGTCGGCCCCCACGGCGAGCGCCGGCCAGTGGCCCACCACGTCGCCGAAGTCGCTGGCGGCCTCCCCCGTGGCGGCCTCGCCGCTCGACGACACCACGGTCTCGAGGGCCCAGCCCGCGGCCGTGCGGCGGTACAGGCCGGCGTCGTTCGCGCCGCAGTACGCGCTGATCACTGTCGGCGGCAGCAGCGCGTCGCCGGTGAGCGTGGCGAGCAGCGGCGTGCCGTCGGCCTCGAAGGCCAGATCCACCCCCACCGGCTGGCCCAGGGCGAGGGGCGCGGCCACCGCCTGGGTGACCCAGGTGTCGCTGCCCGGCAGCAGCTCGGCGTAGTGCAGGGTGTAGCGCGACGCCGTGCCGCCGCTGGCGTCGCAGGTGTCATCGGGCACGCCATCGACGGCGAAGTAGGCCAGCCCCAGGGTGCCATCGGCCGCGGCGGCCAGCTCGGGCTGGCGGCCCACGTTGTCGGCGGCCAGCAGCCCGGTGGTCCAGCGGCTCCGGGGCTCGGCGGGCTGCCGCCGGGGCGCCGCCGCGTCGGCCTCGGCGAAGGGATCCGGGTCCACCTCACAGCCGCCCACGGCCCCCAGCGCCGCCAAGGCCAGCGCCGCGCCTCCGCGCCCCCACAGGCTGCGCCTCATGGTGTGTCGCACTCCCCGTTGGGCGAGATCACACAGGGCGGGCTCACACACTGGTCGGCCACCTTCTCGATGCAGAAGCGGTAGCGCTGGCCCGGCGCCCAGTCCTTGACGGGCAGCAGGTCGCGCACCCGCAGGCTGTAGAAGTAGGGCGTGTCGCGGCCCCCGCGGTGGCCCTGGAAGGCGTAGAAGCACTGGTCGCCCGGCGCGGTGCCGCCGAAGCTGCCCTGCCGGGGCGCCTGATCCGGGGCCTCGGCCACGGCCAGCACCGTGTCGAACCACAGGCTGTCGCCGCGGTAGATCTGCCAGAAGGGGTCCACCGGGCCCCCCTCGACCTCGTAGCGGATGCGCACCATGCAGTCCTCGCCCGGGCAGGGGTGGGCGTAGGCGTACCAGTCCTGGTCGGCCTCGTAGCTGATCGCGCCCTCGATCCAGTCGTCGGGCCCGCAGCAGCCGTCCACCAGCCCGGGCACGCCCATGAAGCCCATGTCGGGGGTGCTGGCGTCGGCCGGGCTGGCGTCCAGCGGCCCGGCGTCGAGCAGGTCGGCGTCCGGGGCGCCCTGGTCCCGCGGGCCCGCGTCGGGCACCGCCTGGTCAGGGACCGCCAGGTCGGGCACGGCCATGTCCCGCGGGCCCAGGTCGGGCACCGCCAGGTCGGGGACCGCGAGGTCGGGCACGGCCTGGTCACGGACAGCCATGTCCACCACCGCCTGATCCACCACGGCCATGTCCACGACCGCGAGGTCGGGCACCGCCTGGTCAACCCCCTGATCCAACACGCCTTTCTCGCGCCCCTCGCCGCCACCGCAGGCGTGCACGGGCACCCAGTTGTGGGCGATGGCGTGGTCCACCTGCACGTCCGTGGGGTCGCTCTGCAGCAGCGTCGGCGCGTACAGGTTGCTCGGCTCATGCTCGTCGGGATCGCGGCGCACCCGCACCCGCAGGCTGTACAGCCGCTGCGGATCGGCGCCGTCGGCGCCCACGTCGGCCACCCGCAGGTACGCCAGCCGCTGCCCGTCCAGGGGCGCGCTGAGCCGCACGCGGTGCTCGGGCACGGGCGCCTCGGGGCTCGCCGCCGGGCTGTGCCGCCGCTCCACCCGAAAGCCCCCGCACAGGGCCTCCTTCAGGCACGCCGCCGCCCCCGCGCAGCGGCCCTCAGCCGCGCAGGTGTTGCCCAGCCCCGCGCAGTCCCAGCCGCTGCGGCAGGGCAGGTTGAGCAGGCGGCAGTCGGCGTCGGCCATGCACCGGCTGGGGCCGTGCCCCACCACCAGCGCCAGCGACCCCTGGAGCTGCGCCTGCAGCGCCCGCCGCCCAGCGTCGTCCAGGCCGGCCTCGTCCAGGGTCCACTCGGCCTCGATCACCCCGCGCTCACAGCCCATCAGCGGCAGCCGGAACCAGTCGGGGTCGCCCGGCACCGCCAGGCTGCCCTCCACCGCGCGCCACTCGCTCCAGGCCTCTCCGCAGGTCAGGCCCATCAGGTCGCTGGCCTCGGCGGCCCGGTCGTTGGGCTCGTTGACGTCCAGCTCGTCGCCCAGATCCACCTGCAGCCGGTAGGCCACCTCGGGGTCGCTGTCCACGCCGTCGTCGTCGCTCACCACCACGAACAGCGGCCCGGGCGTGCGCACGGCCAGCGCCCGGGTGATCACCGTCTCGACCCGCGCGCCGCCCAGGTTCGTCTCGTCGAGCAGGGTCTGGCCGTCGGGGGTCACCAGCCGCACCCGCGGCTGCAGCCGGGCCACGGGCATGGTCAGGGTCACCCGCACCAGCGGCTGGTCGCCCACGGTGATCGCGTACCAGTCCTCGTCGCTGCGGCAGGCCAGCCGCGCCTCCACGGCCTCGCCGGCGGCCAGCGGGCGGGCGGCCTCGGGGCTGCCGTCGGGCTCGGTGGGGTCGGGATCGGGCGCGGTGCTGATCTGCAGGGTGTAGCGGTTGCGCCGGTCCTGGGCGTCGTCGTTCTGGTCGCGCACCACCAGCCAGTAGTCGCCCGGCGCCACGCAGTGGGTCAGCGCCAGCGGCTCCCCCACGCCCACGGCCCCGGGGCTCGCCACCACGGGCAGGTCGCCGGTGCGGCGCCGCAGGGCGTAGGTGGGCTCCACGGGCGACAGCGGCGTGTCCATGGCCAGCGACACCGACAGCAGGCCGGCGCCGGGGGGCACGGTCACGGCGTACCAGTCGGCGTCCTCCACGGGGCACAGCGCCCCCTGGACGGCGTCGGCGCCCAGCGTGGCGGCGCTCTCGGGGCCCAGGTTGTCGTCGTAGGCGCACACCGGCGCGTTGGGCAGGCCGTCATCGGGCAGCGCGTCGGCCCCCTCGCCGTCGTCGCAGCCGCCCAGGCTCGCCACCAGCGCCAGCGCGCCCACCAGGGCCACCGGGCCGCCCCACCGCCCCGCGTTCGTGTGCGTGTGCATGCGGCTAGAACCCCCGCCGGCAGTGGGTGGCCGCGTCGAAGCTCAGCGCGTCCACGAAGTCCTCGTCCACCAGCGTCATGCGCCCCGACGGCGGCGACTTGCGGTCCCCCGCCAGCTCATAGCGGGCCTCCACGCAGGCCACCCGCCAGCCGGCGAACACGTCGCGCTCGTCGAAGGCGCCCTCACCGGCGAAGAACAGCACCCGGTTCAGCCCGGCGTCGGGCCCGGCGGTGGGCATGAGCGTCAGCCGGTCCACCTGGAAGCGCGCGCAGGCCCGCTCGCCCTCCAGGCCCTCGTCCTCGAGCTGCCAGCCCAGGGCCACCTGCGAGCGGCTCGCGGCGTCGTCGCAGCGGGGATCCCCCAGGGTGCGGGCCTCCAGGCCGTTGTCGGTGCGGTCCCAGTCCAGATCGCCCCGCAGGTCGTCGTCCACGGGGCTCGTACCGGCCCGCAGCTCAAGCAGGTCGGGCAGGCCGTCGCCGTCGGTGTCGGCCGCCGTGCGGCTGGTGCCCAAGAACAGCTCCTCGCAGTCGTTGAGCCCGTCGCCGTCGGTGTCGGGATCGTCGCAGCGCCCGTCGCCGTCCAGATCCTCGGTGTCGGCGCCGCAGTCGCAGCGCCCGTCAGCGTCGGCGTCGGTGCAGCCGGGCCGATCCACCACCAGGTCGGTGACCCGGCAGCCGCTGTCGTCGGGGTCCAGCGGGTCCAGCCCGCTCTGGCCCAGCGCCCACTCGATGCGGTCGCGCACCCCGTCGCGATCGGTGTCGGGATCGTACGGGTCGCTGCCCACCCGCAGCTCCAGCAGATCGGCCAGCCCGTCGGCGTCCGAGTCCACCAGCGGATCCCCACAGCTCGGCTGGCCGTCGTCGTCCAGATCCTTGAAGCGATCGGCGTCCAGCGCCGGGACCATCGGCCCGGGCGCCTGCGCGGCGTCCAGCAGCAGGTGCTGGTGCACCGCCACCAGCGAGCGCAGCTGGAACACCCGGCGGATCCGCGACAGATCCAGGCTCAGGAAGTCCAGGCGCTCGCCGCTGGGCACGCTGCGGTAGTTGCCCGCGCCCCGCTGCGCCATGGCCGCGAGCAGGGCCTGTGCCGGCTGGTCCAGCGCGGGCCCGCGGCCGGCCGACAGGTAGGCCGTGTGGAAGGCGAAGGACGGCACGCCGAACAGATCCGCCAGATCCACCAGCGCCCCCACGGCGTCCACGATGGCGGTGGTGGTGTTGCGCCGCCCCTCGGCCCCGCTCTCGTCGGGCAGGCCGTCGCTGACGAAGATCACCACGTACCGGCTGCGGGACAGCGCCGCCTCGTCGGCCCGCAGCATCTCGGTGCGCAGCTCGAAGTACGCCTCGTCCAGGGCGTTGAGGTAGTTGGTGGTGCGGTCGGTCTGGGCCAGCGCCTGGGTGGCGATCTCGAGCACCGCCGGATCGTCCGAGAAGAAGCTGTCGGGCAGCCCATCGCCGTCGGCGTCCACCACCGTGCGGGACTGCGCCTGGGCGCTGAAGCGGGTGATGCCCACCTTCACCGCGCCCGCGCCGCCCATCAGCAGCCGGGTCCAGGTCTCGCGCACCGCCGCCTGCCGCCCCGTCTCGCCGGTGGCGGGGTCGATGGGATCGGTGATCTCCATGCTCTCGCTGCCGTCCACCACGAACAGCACCCGCAGGGGGAACGCCAGCGCGTCGGGGGGCCGCGTGCACAGCCGGCCGTCCACCCGCAGCGTGTCGTCGCGGGGGGCCGGCGGCGGCGTGGGGATCTCCTCGAGCGCGGCGTCGGTGCAGGCCGTCAGGCCCACGACCGGCAGCCAGGTGACCACCAGCCCCAGGGCCAGCAGCCCAGGCCAGATCCAGCGGGCCGCCCTCATGGCTGCGCCCCGTCCAGGTCGCCGTCGGCCAGCCCGCCGTCGCTGGCCGCGGCGTCCGGCACCGCCGCGTCGTAGCGGCCGTCGCCCACCGCGGGGCACGCCTGGCACACGCCCAGCAGCGCGTCGGCGAAGGCCTCCAGCCGCGCGTACTCCCAGGGCTTGTAGCAGTGCAGCGCGGGGTCGAACTGCTCGATGGGCCAGAACAGGTCGCTCGGGTGCCGCGGCCCGCGCACGGTCAGGTCGCGGTTCACCAGCCGCCGCAGCAGGTCGGCAAGCTCGTCGCGGGTGTACAGGAAGCCATCGACCGGCAGGCTCACGCCCACGCAGGCCCCCATCAGGTCCTCCAGGTCGAACCGCCGCAGCAGCAGCGGATCGGTGAAGCCCATGCAGCCCGCCAGCGCGTCGAAGCGGTCATCGAGCCGGGCCTGCAGGGCGTCCCAGCCGGCCTGCGACACGTCCACCACCCCGCCCTCGGGGGCCTTGCGCCCGCCGTCCACGTACTGCGCCTCGACGCAGGCCCGGCGCACCGCGGCGCGGCCGTTGCTGGCGCCGATGGGGGTGCCCGCCATGGTCAGGTACACCCGGTTACGCCCGCGGTCCCGCGGCTGCACGGTGGTGGCCAGCCGCAGGTCGTTCACCGAGAAGTCGTAGCAGCGCCGCAGCTCGATGCGGCCATCCTCGCGGTCGGGCACCGGCTGCTCGCCGCGATCCACCAGGGCGTAGCGCACGGGCGACTGGCGGAACTGCTCGGCGTCGGGGGTGAAGGGATCGGTGCCGGCGCGCACCTCGTCGCGGGTCAGCACGCCGTCGAAGTCCGGGTCCAGATCCTGGTCCGCCACCAGCGGATCGGTGCCCGCCCTGAGCTCCAGCCCATCCACCAGCTGGTCGCCGTCGGTGTCGGCCTGGCGCACCTCGGTGCCCAGGAACCGCTCCTCGCAGTTGCGCAGCCCGTCGCCGTCGGCGTCGGCGGGGTCGTCGCAGGGCTGGGCCGGCGCGCTGGGGTCGGCCGCGTCGAACCCCCGCTGGGCGAGCCGCACCTCGAACAGGTCGCTGTAGCCGTCGCCCACCACCTCGCCGGTCACCGGATCGCGGTCGCTGTCGACCACCAGCGGCCGCAGCCCCAGGGCGCGCTCCTCGTCGTCGGTGAGCCCGTCGCCATCGCTGTCGGGGGCGGCCGCCGTGGCCCCGGCCCGCCCGCTCAGGTTGACCGCGCCGAACTCCGTGGCGAAGTACGGCGAGCGCAAGGACGCGAAATCAAAGCTCAAGAAGGTGTCGTCCTCGACCTCCACGTTCACGTCGCGGAAGGTGCCGCCCCCCGCCTCGGCCAGGCCGCGCAGCAGCAGGCGCGCCGGCTCGGCGGCGTAGCCGAAGGCGGCCGCGGCGTCGCCGCACACCGAGGTGATCACCTCTTGGGGCGCCGACAGGAACACCGTGTTCAGCACCACGTCGCCGGCGCTGTAGATGCGCTCCAGCGCCACCAGATCGTCCACCCGCTCGCGGATCTGCTCGGGCTGGTTGTAGGCCGGACAGCGCCCCGCCAGATCCACGTACACCTCGTCGGGGATCTCTTGATCGGTGTTGCACACGCCGTAGAGCACGTCGGGCCGCAGGCTCGCGTCGTCCAGATCGGCGCAGTCGGGATCGGCCCCGTCCACCCGGCCGTCGGCGTCGTCGTCGCGGCCGTTGCCGCAGCGCTCGCGGTCGTCCTCGCAGCCCGCGCGGCAGCGGGGCTCGGGCACGCCGTCGCTCACGAACACCACCACGTACCGGGTGCGCGCCCGCTCGGCGGGCCCCACGGCCACCATGTCCTGCTCCAGCAGGCGCACCGCCGACGCCAGCGCCCCCTGGTAGTCGGTGGCGGGCCCCAGCCCCTGGCCGGGATCGGTCAGTGGCCGCAGCGCGTCGCGATCCCGGGTGAAGGGCTGCGTGCGCGACCAGCTCGCGAAGGCCACGAAGCCGAAGCTCACGTTGGGCAGCGGGTACAGATCGTCGATGACCCGGGCCAGCGCGTTGTAGCGGCGGTTGCGGCTGTCGGTGCACTGCAGCGACGTGCTCTGGTCCACGATCAGCAGCAGCTTGACCGGGAACGGCGTCACGTCGGCGGGCTCGGTACACACCTCGCCGTGGATGGCCAGGCGGTCGTCGAGCACGGGCGGCGGCGGCGGGGGCACCGGCTGCAGGGCGGCCTCGCTGCACGCCCCCAGCGCGCCCAGCGCCGCCAGCAGGGCCAGCCACGCGCACACGGCGGCGGATCGGGCGGCGCCGCCCGGCGAGCGCCCGTGGCGCGGCCACGCGCTCGGGGCGCGGCGGTTCAAAGGGTGCGCGGAGCGCTCAGCGGACCTCACCAGATGGTGTCTACCCCCTGCGGCGGCGGCGCGCCAGCACGCCCAGCAGGCCCAGGGCGGCGAGCCCCCAGGGGCCCCGCGCGGGCGAGCGACCCGGCGCCGCGCGGCAGCCGTCACCGTCGGCGCTGGCCAGGGCGTCGCCCTCGACGACCAGGGTCACCGTCCAGGTGCCCGTGGCGTTGATCTCGCGGGTGACCTGGTCCTCGAGCACCGTCTCGGCGCTCAGGGTCAGCACGTACTCGCCGGGCTGGTCGGGGGTGAACCGCGCGGGCTCGCCGTCGTAGCGGTACTCCCACGGCGTCGAGTCGGCCACGGCCCCGCGGGCCGCCTTCACGCCGGCCCGGCTGCCCTTGGGCGCCGAGGTCACGGTCCACACGTAGCGGAACGCCTGGTTCTGCCGGTTGGCGAACAGCCGCAGCCGCACGGCGGTGCCGGTCTGGGTAATCAGGTTGGGGCTGTAGACCGAGAAGTCGGCCTCGGGGTCCAGGCAGTTCGCCGCGTCGCCGAACACCGTGTAGCAGAACTGCGGATCGCAGCTGTCGCCCCAGCCGTCGCGATCCTGGTCGATCTGCTCGGCGTTGGCGTCCCCCGGGCAGTTGTCGAGGCGGTTGATGACCCCGTCGCCGTCCCCATCGGGATCGCAGGCGTCGCCCAGGCCGTCGCCGTCCAGATCCGCCTGGTCGGGGTTGGCCACGAAGGGGCAGTTGTCGGCCGCCAGGGGATCGAGCTCGCTGATGCCGTCGCCGTCGGCGTCGGGGAAGCACGCGCCCGCGTCCCCCTCCCCCGCGCTCATGGGGCAGGTGTCCTCGAGGTTGAGCTGACCGTCGCCGTCCAGGTCGGGATCGCAGGCGTCGCCCTCACCGTCACCGTTCAGGTCGGGCTGGGCCCCGTCGAAGGCCGGGTTGGGCACGTCGGGGCAGTTGTCGTCGCCGTCGTCCACGCCGTCGCCGTCCCGGTCGTCGTCGCACAGATCGCCCAGCCCGTCGCCGTCGAGGTCAGCCTGCGGCGCGTTGGCCACGCCCAGGCAGTTGTCGCAGGCGTCGCCGATGCCGTCGCCGTCGCCGTCGGCCTGCTCGGGGTTGCGGTCCCGCGGGCAGTTGTCGAAGGGATCCTCCAGCCCGTCATCGTCGAAGTCGTCGGCGTTCTGGTAGGTGTCGCCCAGATCGGTGTTGGCGATGAGGATCGACCCGCCCCCGCCCCCGCCGCCCCCGCCGCCCGACATGTTGGGCGTGCCGCAGGCCCCGAAGTTGTTGTCGCACTCAAAGGGCGGCGCCTCGTCCTGCGCCTGGGCGAGCCCCGGCCAGGCCAGGGCTACCGCCGCCAGCGCCATCAGCGCGTGTCGTGTCATGCCTCACCTCCTCGATGTCGCCGGCCCCACACCGCTCCACGATAGGGGGCCCCGCGCGCCAGGGCTACTGCCAGCCCCGGCGCGCACGGTCGGCCTGCGTCCCAGGCGGCTCGTGGCTTGCGCGATCGTGTGAGGGGGTGGCCCGCCGAGGGGGCGGGACAGGCCGCCAGTGACCCTGCCCTGAAGGGAGAGAGGGCAGGATCACGGACGGCCTGCGGGGGGCGGCAGAGGGGGGCGCGGTGGGCGGCACGGTGTGCCAGCCCGGGGACAGACGCGCCCGCCGCCGGGGAGTCACCCGCAGCCTGGGCGGTGAGGCGCCCGTGGGCCGCGGAGGCTCAGGATCGATTGGGAAGGGCCGGCGGGCCACCTGACCTGCTCGGCCGCCGCTCAGGCGCCGCCGAAGAGGCCCTTGAGCTTGCCCATCAGGCCGCCGCTCGGGGCCTCGCCCTCGGCCTCGTCCGCGCCGCCGGCGGCCCCCGAGGTCGGCAAGCCCTCCTTGCGCCGGTCGCGGTCCGCGCGCTTGAGCGCCCGCTTGGCGATGGCCTCGATGCCGCTCTGGCCCGTCGCGCCGATGTGCACGTCGATGACCTTGCCCCGCCACATCACCGCCAGGGTGGGGATGCTGCGGATCTTGAAGGCCTGCGCCAGGTCGGGCACCTCCTCGGTGTTGACCTTGGCGAACACGACCTCGTCGCCCATCTTCTTGGCCACCGCCGCAAAGGCCGGCGCGGTCGCCTTGCACGGCCCGCACCACTCGGCCCAGAAGTCGATGACGGCGGGCTGGTCGGCGTTCAGCACGATGGACTCGAACTCGGCGCGGGACTTGAGGCTGTGCAGGGTGCCGTCGCTCATGGGGGGGCTCCTCGGGCTGGACGTCGAAATCAGCAGGTTCGCCGGTTGGATACGCCAGCCGACCCAAGCGTGTCACGGCCCATCGCCGGCCTGTCAGCGCAGGGCGGCGCCCGCGTCCCCGGGCAGGGCAGCCGCCGGGGCGGCCTCGAC
>JAUHVS010000050.1 GCA_030424955.1 bacterium
CGGCACCCCGTCGATCACCGCGCCCGCCCGATCCTCGAACCGCACGGTGGCGGCGCCCACGCGGAGCACCGCGAAGCTGGGGCCGCCCGCGCCCCCGCCGGCCGGGCCGCCACAGCCGCCCTGCCCACCGGGCCCGCCGTCCGCGCCGCGGGTGCAGCCCACACAGCCTGGGGCGTCGCCGCCGAGCCCGCCCACGCCGCCCAGCGCGCCCAGCCCACCGCCGCCGCCGGGCGCGCCGTCGCCGCCCGCGCTGGCGCGCACCAGGCAGTCCACCAGGGTCACGTCGCTCGACAGCGCGACGAGCCCGAAGCTGCCCCCGCCGCTGCCCCCGCCCTCGCCGGTGGCGCCCGCGCAGCCGCCCCCGCCGCCGCCCCCGCCGCCGCCGCCCGGCAGATCGCCCACGAGGCCGGCCGCGCCGCCGCCGCCGCCCCCGCCGGGCGTGCCCGGGACCCCGGACGCCGCAGACCGCGGGCGCCAGCCCGCCTCGGGATCGAGATCCCCGTGGGGGGAGGCCGGCTCGCCCGGCGCGCCGTCGTCGCCGGCCCGCCCGGCCTGACCGCGGGCGGCCCCATCCACGACGCCGCCCGCGCCACCCGCCGGCGGGGCGCCGGGCTGGCCGTTCGCCTCGCCCCCGGACTGCCCCCCATCACCCCCGCGGGGGCCCTCGCAGGCGGGGTTGTCGCCGCCGAGGCCCCCGCAGCCGGGGCAGCCGTCATCGACGCCGCTCAGGCCGGCGGCGCCCACGGCGGCGGTGTCGGCCGCCCGCGCCCCCTCCGCCCCGGGCAGGCCGTCGCCCCCGGCGCCCGCGCGGATCTCGACCTGCCGCAGGGTCAGGTGAGGCCCGGCGTTGGCGGCCACGACCGCGGCGGCGGTCTCGCCCGCGGCGGCGTCCGCCCCGGTGACGATGAGCGCGTCGATGAGCACCGGCGCGAGGGGATCCGCGATCCGCAGCACGGTGGCCGGGCCGAGCAGGCGCGTGGGCGTGGCCGGGGCGAGCGGGCGGGTCCAGCCGCCCAGGCCGTCGGCCTCGAAGCCCCCGTGGATCGCCAGATCGCCCGGCAGCTCGAGGGTCTCGGCCAGCACGTGGTCCCCTGTAGCGAGGAACAGCGCGCGGTGGGCGGGGTCGAGGGCCGCGAGGGCCGCGGGGATCGTCGCGAAGGGCGCCTCGGGCGCGCCGGTGCCCAGCGCGTCGTCGCCCAGCGCCGGATCCACCAGCAGGCCGAGGGTGAGATCGCCGTCGATGCCGTCGCAGTTCAGATCGAGCCGGTCGGGATCGGGCAGATCCACCGCGGCGGGATCGCACTCGCAGCCGTTCTCGGGGCGGGCATCGGCGTCCACGCGCCCGACCTCGCAGGCCACCACGGTGCACACGCCCCCGAGGCAGGCCGCCTGGGCGCCGTCCAGGGCGCAGCGCTGGTTGCAGGCGCCGCAGTGGGCGGCGCTCGTCTGCAGGTCGAAGGTCTCGTCGGTCAGGCCATCGCAGTCGTCGTCCAGGCCGTTGCAGGCCTCGTCACCGGGGGCCAGGGGCACGGCGTCGCACTGCACGTCTGAGCCGTCCGGGGCGCAGACCAGCAGGCCGGGGGCCTCGCAGGCGCCCAGGCCACCGACACAGGCCTCGCCCAGGCCGGCGAACGCCTCGTCGATCACGCCGTCACAGTCATCGTCGATCCCGTTGCAGGCCTCGTCCGCCGGGGGCGGCGCGATGCCGTCGCAGATCGCTGCGCCCTCGGCGCTGCAGGCGTACTGCCCGTTGAACACGCACGCCCCGACGCCGCCGTCGCACGCCGCGCCCACGTTGAAGTCCTCGTCGCTGGCGCCATCGCAGTCGTCGTCCAGCCCGTTGCACGCCTCGGCCGCCGGCTGACCCGGCGCGGGCGCGTCGCAGCGGGGCTCGGGCGCGCCGTCACACACCACCAGGCCGCTGCGGGCGCAGCCGCCCACGCCCACGCTGCAGGCGGCCCCGACGGGCGCGCCCGCCAGGGTGAAGCCCTCGTCGGTCAGGCCATCGCAGTCGTCGTCGCTGCCGTTGCAGGCCTCGACCTGCGACCCGACGGTGGGGACGGGCAGGCCGGCGCCATCGAGGCAGGGCCCCCAGGCGCCCTCGGTACAGGCCTCGGTGCCGACCACGCAGGCGCCGACGCCGTCGCCGCAGGGGCGGGTCTCGCCGGGGCCGCACTCGCCCAGGCCCTCGTCGATCTGGCCGTCGCAGTCCTCGTCGCCGCCCCCGGCGACCTCGGGCGTGGGGCTGCCCACGGGCGCGTCGCAGTGCAGATCGCCGTCGGGGCTGCACCAGGTGACGCCATCGGCGGCGCAGTCGCCGACGCCGTCGCGGCAGGCCTCGCCGACCCCGGGGACCGCCTCGTCCACCTGCCCGTCGCAGTCGTTGTCGGCCCCGTCACAGGTCTCAGCGGGCGCCTCAGCGGCCCAGATCACGGCGGGACACAGGTCGGGCGCCAGGCGCCAGGCGCCCTCGGCGGGCACCGCCACCGCGCCGATGGGCCAGCGGGCCAGGCAGCCCAGGGCCACCTCGCACTGGGTGGGATCGAGGGCAGGCCCGCACTGGCTGGCGTCGCTCAAGAACAGCACGGCGGCCTCGGCTGGGCCGGCGGGCAGGGGCGCCGTCAGGGTCAGCGGGGCGTCGGGGGTGAAGGCCACGGCCCGCCGCTGATCGGCGGTCGCGAGGACCAGGCAGGCGGTCCCCGGGGGGGCGTCGCAGGCCCCCAGGCACGCGCCCGCGACCTGGATCTGCGCGGGCCCAGGGGCCGCCGCCGGGGTGCAGGCGCCGGCGACACACGCCTGACCCGCCGGGCAGCCCTCGTCGGGGAAGCAGGCCGGTCGCTCGGCGTCCACGGGCAGGCAGCCGGCCAACGCCGACAGGCACAGCCAGCCGGCCGCTCGGATCAGGCGGGCGCTCGTCATGCGGGCTCCTTCAGGGCGCAGTCAATCAGGCATAGCATACCCTCGACCGGGCGCCGTAGGCCGGGAAGGTGACGCGGGCGTTGATCCTCGCTACCCTTGGCCGGTCAGGGGGTTGGATGTTCATCGATCCATTGCTCGGGACCACCGTTGGCCAACGCTACCTGCTCGCCGAAGTGGTTGGTCAGGGGGGCATGGGCGTGGTGTACCGGGCCGATGACACCCGGCTGCACGGCCGCCCCTGCGCGGTCAAGCTGCTCACGGGCCGCTCCGCCGATCCCGAAGAGGTGCGCCGCTTCGCGCGCGAGCTGAACATCATCGCGCGGCTGCGCAGCCAGCACGTGGTGCAGGTGCTCGACGCCGGCGCCCTCGACGACGGCCGCCAGTACATCGTGATGGAGCTGCTCGAGGGCCTGCCGCTCTCGCAGCTCCTCAAGCGCACCGGCCCCCTGGCGCCCGAGCGCGCCATCCACCTGATCAAGGGCGTGCTGGCGGGCCTGTCCGAGGCCCACGAGCACGGGGTCGTGCACCGCGATCTGAAGCCGGCCAACGTCTTCGTGACCCGCTCGCGCACCGGCACCGAGCTGGCGAAGGTGCTCGACTTTGGCATCGCGAAGGACTCTGGGCAGTCCGACAACGGCGCTGATCTGACCGCCGCGAGCATGCTGATCGGCACGCCCAAGTACATGGCGCCCGAGCAGTTCCTGAAGCAGACCGCCGACAACCGCACCGACCTCTACGCGGTGGGGCTCTTGCTGTACCAGATGCTCGCTGGCGAGCCGCCCTTCACGGCCGAGATGCCGGTGCCCGACACCATCGCCACCATGCCCCCCGAGTTCCGCATCGGCTGGCTGCACATCAACCAGCTCCCGGCGCCCCTCCAGCTGCCCCCGGGCCTGTGGGCGGTGCTGTGCGGGCTGTTGGCGAAGGAGCGCGAGCAGCGCTACGCCGACGCCGGGCAGGTCATCGACGCGCTGGTGGCGCTCGAGCACTCCGGCCGCATCCCCGATCCGCTCCCCGAGCTCGCGCAGGGCGCGCCGTCGCCGCTGGCCGACAGCCAGTCGGGCACCACGGGCTTCCCCGTGGCGGGCGAGACCCTCTCGGCGGCGCCGATCCCCAGCGCGGAGCGCAAGGGCAAGGGCCCGCTGATGGCCGCCGCGGCGGTCGTGGCGGCGCTCGCGGGCGGCGGCGTGTGGTGGGCGGTCCGTGGGCCCGGCGCCGACGCCGCGGCGGCGGCCGCCCAGGCCGGGCAGTGCGTGCATGAGATCGTCAGCGCCCCCACCGGCGCGCTGGTGCGCCAGGGGCCCAACTCCATTGGGGTCACGCCGCTCAAGGTCACCCGGCCGTGCCGCGAGAGCTGGATGGTCGAGATCGAGCGCAAGGGCTTCGAGACCCAGAAGATCACCCTGCGGGGCAAGGCGGCCCACGAGCAGCTCACCGTGACGCTCAACCGTGAGCGGGCCCGGCCCGAGCCGGCGGCGGCGCCCGCCACCCAGGCCGAGAAGCCCACCCCCGCGCAGCCAGCGCCGGCCCCCGCGAAGGCGGCCCCGGCGCGGCGGGCGCCGGCTGCGGCCAGCAAGCCCGCCCCGGCCCGGCCGGCGGCCAAGGTGAGCAGGCCGGCCGCCGCACAGCCCGCGCCCAACACGCGCGCTGCGGCGAAGCCTGCGCCCAGCAAGCCTGAGCCGAGCGCCCCGGCGGCCCCTGCCACCGCGGCGCCCGCCAGCAAGGGTGGCGCGCTCTTCTTCTGATCCCCGGATGCTGACTCTCTGAGCGCGCTGGTGCCGGATCGCCCGCCGGGCGGTCGAGGGGCGCCCGTCCCCGGCGGCCTCAGTCGCCCTGCGCGGCCCGCAGCAGGGTCAGCAGCGCGCCCACATCCGGCACCACCAGATCGGGCTTCACCGGGCTCTCCGCCAGCATCTGTTCGCTCGTCTCGCCGGTCATCACCAGCGCGCACAGCACGTCGTGCTGCGCCCCCAGCGCGATGTCGGTGTCGAGCTGATCGCCCACCATGAGGGTGGCGGCGCGGGGGGTGCCGATCCGGCGCAGGCCGGCCTCGAGCATGGCGGCGGTGGGCTTGCCCAGGATGGTCGGCCGGCGGCCCTTCGTGGTGGTGGCGATGGCCTCGATGAAGGCGCCGGCGTCCGGCAGCAGCCCCCGGGGATCGATGCAGGTCTTGTCGGCGTGGGTGGCGTAGTACGGCAGGTCCTGGGCCACCAGCAGGCAGGCGTCGGTGAGCTTGGCGTAGTCCAGGCTGGTGTCGTAGCCGAGCAGCACGCAGTCCGGGCCGTCCGCCAGCGACGTTGGGGTGAGCCCCGCCCGCGCGCAGGCCGCGCGCAGGGCCTCGGTGCCCAGCACGAAGGGGCGCCGCAGCGCGGTGTGGGCCACGAGCCACTCGGCGCTCGCGTCCCCGCTGGTCAGCACGGCCTCCAGGGGCACCGGCATGCCCAGCGCGTCAAGCCGGTCGCGGTAGACCTCGCGGGCCTTGCTGGAGTTGTTGGTGAGCACGATGCGCTGGCGGTCCCCAGCCTCGGCCCAGCGCATGAAGTCCACGGCGCCCGGCATGGCGGCGCCGCCGATGTACAGGGTGCCGTCCATGTCGGTCATGATCCCGCGCACCTGCGCGAGGCGGGCGTGCACGCTGGGCGACACGGGGGGGGATCCAGCGGGCTGGCTCATGCGGGGTCCTTGTCGGCCCGCCCAGGGCGGGGGTCAGGGGCGGCGGGCAGCCGCGTGAGGGTGGCCTCGAGGGCGGCCACGGCGTCGGTGAGGCGCTGGGTGACGTCCACCAGCGCGCCCAGCTCGGCCTCGACCCCGGCGAGGTCGATGCGGGTGGCGACGCCCACCTGCTCCAGGCGGGTGACCGCGACGTCGTGGGCGCGGGCGCGGGCCTGGGCCCGCAGGCGCCGCAGGCCGTGGACGGCCCGGACCACGGGCTGGGCGGTGGTGACGTCCAGCGCCCGGTTGAGCCACCGGGTGCGCAGCTCTTCGGGGGTCACGGCGCGCTCGCGGGGGCGCTGGCCGGCGCGCTCGCGGGCGCAGCCGGCGTGGTGGCGGCCTTGATCAGCGCGTCCCGTCGCCGGATCCACTCGGGCTTGAAGGCCTCGCCCTTGGGCGTCAGCGCCTCGAAGCGCTTGTGGGGGATGTGGCAGTGCTCGCAGAACACGCCCTGCTCCTGGCTGACGCGCCACATGGCCCCGGCCACGACCCCGCGCTCGGTGTAGGTCACCTTGCCGGTGTGGCACTCGCCGCAGGCCACGCCGTGCTCGGCGCTGAGGGCCATCATCTGCCGGCTGATGTCGAGGGCCTCGGTGAAGCCGTCGAAGGCCTTGGTGTGGCAGTGCTTGCAGGGCTGCTTCAGCGCGCGGCCGGCGAGGCGCATCTGCTGCTTGCGGGCCTTCTCGTCCGGGGCGGTGAACCAGGCCTGGGCCCGCGCGTGCCAGTCGGCCTCGACGGCCAGCGGGCCCACCCGGACCACGACCGCGTCGTCCGCCACGGCGAGGGCGCTCAGGGTCAACAGCGCCAGGGCGATCAGGCCGGCGCGGGCCGGGACACTCATGGGCAGGGGCCGGGTGCGCATGGGCAGAGCCTCCGAGGTGCGGGGGGGCGTTTTAGCAGGGCCGCGCGACGGCGCGCGAGGCTGGTCATTCAGGCGGGCCCGCGCTACCGTCGCGCCCATGAAATTCCTTGTGGTCATGGACCCGATCGAGTCGGTCGAGGTCGCGAAGGACACCACCTTTGGCTTCATGCTCGCCGCCCAGGCGCGTGGCCACGAGGTGCATTACTGCCTGCAGGACCAGCTCTTCCTCAAGGGGGGGCGGGCCTGGACCACCGCGTGGCCGGTCACGGTGCGCGAGGTCAAGGGCGATCACTTCACCCGCAAGGCGGCCGTCACCGGCCCCCTGTCGGCGTACGACAGCGTGTGGATGCGCAAGGATCCCCCCGTGGATCGCGCCTTCCTGCACGCGACGTACATCCTCGACCACGCCCACACGCAGGTGCTCAACGCGCCCCGTGGGCTGCGGGACGCCAACGAGAAGATCTACTCGCTGTTCTTCGAGTCGGTCATCCCCGAGACCCGGGTGACCCGCGACGCGGCCCAGGTGACCGCGTGGCTGGCCGAGAAGAACGAGCCGATCATCGCCAAGCCCGTCGACGGGCACGGCGGGCGCGGCGTGTTCCTGCTGACGCCGGGCGACCGCAACAACAACGCCATCCTCGAGGCCCTGACCGACGAGGGGCAGCGCTGGATCATGGCGCAGGCGTACCTGCCGGCGGCGCGCGAGGGCGACAAGCGGCTGCTGGTGCTCGACGGCGAGCCCCTCGGGGCGATCCTGCGGGTGCCCAAGGCCGACGACAACCGCGGCAACATCCACGTGGGCGGCTCGGTGCAGGGGGTTGAGGTCACCGACCGCGACCGCGAGATCGCCGCGGCGCTGGCGCCGAAGCTCAAGGCCGACGGCCTGGTGTTCGTGGGCCTCGACATCATCGGCGGCAAGCTGACCGAGGTGAACGTCACCAGCCCCACGGGCATCCGCGAGGTGAAGGCCCTGTGCGGGGTCGACGTGGGCGACGCCTATGTGGCGTGGGTCGAGGCCCACGCCCAGCGCTGATCGCGCGGCCCCGCCGTGGAGATCCGCACCTTCGCCGAGCGGCTGCTCTTTGAGCCGCACCTGTCGAGCAAGCTGCTCGACGGGGGCGCGCTGACCGACGCCGCCCCCGGGCCCGCCCTCACCCGCATCCCCGACGCCCCCGCCCGCGACGCGGCCCTCGCCTTCCGCAGCCACACCGGGCGCGCGAAGGTGAAGTTCCCCACCGGCCGCGCCCTCGAGCGCGACGAGGGGCGCGGCACCGTGCTGCACTTCTTCGCCAATCACGAGCTGCTCGCCCTGGAGCTGATGGCCCTGGCGCTGCTGCGCTTCCCCGACGCGCCGCCGGCCTTCCGCCGCGGGGTGGTGGGCATCATGCGCGACGAGCAGCGCCACCTGCAGTTCTACCTCGACCGCATGGCCGAGCTGGGCGTGAGCTTTGGCCAGGTGCCGCTGTCGGACTTCTTCTGGAGCGCGCTGAAGGGCGTGCCCGACCTGCCGGCCTTCGTGGCGGGCATGAGCCTGACGCTGGAGCAGGCCAACCTCGACTTCGCCCTGCACTACGCCCGGGCCTTCCGGCAGGTGGGCGACGAGGCCACCGGGCAGGTGCTCGACCAGGTGCTGCGCGACGAGATCCGCCACGTGGCCCACGGCCGGCTGTGGTTCGAGCGCTGGAAGGATCCGGCCGACAGCCTGTGGACGGCCTGGCTGGCCAGCCTGGTGTTCCCCATGACCCCCGCGCGGGCGAAGGCGCCGCCCTTCGACGAGGCCGTGCGCCGCGAGGCGGGCCTGGACGACGACTTCATCGAGCGGCTGCGGATCTTCAACCGCAGCAAGGGCCGCCCCCCCGTGGTGCGCTGGTTCGATCCCACCTTCGAGGACGATCTGCGGGCCCCCGGCGGGGGCGTCAGCAAGGCCGTGCGGGCCCTGGCCACCGACCTGCAGACCCTGCCCGCGCTGCTGTGCCGCGACGACGACACCGTGCTGGTGCGCGCCCGGCCCGATCCGGCGTTCCTGCGGGCCCAGCAGGCGGCCGGCCTGCCCGTGCCCGAGTACCTGGTGGCGCCGCTGGACGCCCCCCGGCTGCCCGACGACCACCCCCTCGTGGGCCGGGTGCTGCGGGCCCTGGCGCCCTGGGGCCACGGGCCGCGGGCCGCGGCCTTCACCGCGCCGCTCGGCACGCCGCCCTTCGATCCCGCGCTGCGGGCGCTGGGGGGCAAGCCCTGGGCGGCGCAGTTCCGCGACGAGGCCACCGTGGCCCACACCCTGGCGGCCGTGGCCGAGGCCGCGGCGCAGGTGGGCGGCGAGGCGCGCCTGAAGGCCGCCTTCGGCACGGCGGGCCGGCACCAGCGCCGGGTCGCCGCGCCGCTGCGCCCTGCGGATCACACCTGGATCGAGGCCGCGCTGACGGCCCACGGCGCGGTGGTGGTGGAGCCGGAGCACGAGCGCCTGCTCGACCTGAACGTGCTGTTGGACATCACGCCCGAGGGCGCCGTGACCGTGCTGGGGGTGCACCGCTTCCTCACCGACGGCCACGGCGGCTACCGCGGCGGCGTCATCCACCCCTGGCTGCGCGGGCTCCCGAGCGACCTCGCGCGGGCCGCCACCGGGGGCGGCGACGCCCGGCGCAGCATGCCCGCCGCCCTGGAGGCGCTGGGGGCCCGCGTGGGCGCGGCGCTGGCGCAGGCGGGCCACCGGGGGCTGGCGGGCATCGACGCCCTGGTGGCCCGTGGGCCCGAGGGCACGCCTGTCCTGGTGGCGCCGCTCGAGGTCAACCCGCGCACCACCATGGGCCACATCACCCGGGCGCTGGCCCCGCGGGTGGCGCCGGGCGCGGCGGGCTGGTTCGTCATCTTGCGCCGCGGCGATCTCAAGGCGACGGGCAGCGCCGACTTCGCCGCGCTGGTGGCGCGCCTGGCGGCCGCGCTGCCGCCCATCGCGCAGCACACCCCCCGCGCCCACTGGCGGCAGGGCTGCGTGCCCCTCACCGATCCCGCCTGTGCACAGCAGGCCTGCGCCGTGCTGTTGGTGGCCCCTCACCCCGACCAGCTCGTAGAGACGTGGGCGGCCGCCGGCCTGGGCCCCATGGGGTGACGGGCCCGAAGTTCACCACCCTGCGCACATTCTCCCACATTAATGGCACGCACCGGATCACCCAGGCATTATCCGTTGCATCGACGGGGCCGATGGGGCATTGGCCCGATTTGTGCGGGACATTGATCCCCGCCGATGGCCCTGACTATGGTCGGGCCCGACCGGAGGTGAGCCAGTGTCAGTTCTGATCCCAGGGCGCCGGGTCGCGTCCCGTGTCATTGAAGGTCAGGCACTGCTCCTGGATCCGCAGGTCGACGAGCTGCAGCGGCTGAACCCGGTGGGCACCTTCGTGTGGCAGCTGGTGACGGCGCGCAAGCACACCCGGGCCGATATCGAGGCGCTGGTGATCGAAGCCTTCGACGTCGAGGCCGACGTCGCCCGGGCCGACCTGCAGGAGTTCCTGGGCGAGCTCGAGTCACGGGGGCTCATCGCCTCGCAAGGTTAGATGGCCAGCCGGCCGCCCATGGCGCTGGCTGGACCACGGAGGATGGAATGCTGAAGACACTCAAGCCGCGCGGGCTCACGTTGCTGTTGGCGACCGGCACGGCGTGCATGGCGCCGGGCTGCGACGACGCGGAGGACAACCCCGCCGGTTCGATCTCCGTGGCCTTCGCCGATCTGCCCGCGGCGTTGACGTGTGCTGACGATCTCGATCGCAGCACCGATGACCGGCTCGAGATCGACCTGAGCGCCGACGTCACCCTCAAGGGGGACCCGGACGCCGGCTACTCGGTGCGGCTGTCCGCGGGCGGCGACGTCCTCGCGGAGCAGCCCCTCACCCAGGGCGCGCAGACGGTCTTCACGCGGGTCGCCCTGCCGCTGGGCGAGCTGAGCCTGACCCTTGAGCTCATCCAGGACGGCGCGGCGGTGGCGACGGCCAGCCGCGCCGTGACCGTGGGCATCGACACCACCGATCCCGCCTGCCCGCCGAGCACGCCCGAGGTCAGCCTGACCTTCGAGGCGCCGCGGGCCGGCGACACCCTGACGGCGGCCGACGATCTCGACGGCACCCTGGGCAACGACCTGCAGATCGCGGTCGCCGTGAAGGTGGAGGGCGCTGAGACCGGCGAGGTCGCGCTCACCGTCGACGGCGCCGCGGCCGGCCTGCAGCCCATCGGCGCGGACGGCGTGGCGCGCTTCGCCCAGATCACCCTGGCCGTGGGCGACGGGACCCCCCTCGAGCAGCGCCTGGCCGCCACCCTGGGCGACGCCAGCGCCAGCGCGGACGTGACGGTCGCCGTGGGCGACTGCGCCCTCGCGGTGGAGCCGGTCAGCGCAGGCGCCGCGTGCGTGACCGACGCCGATCCGGCCACCCCCGGCACCCAGATCGCCCTGCGCGCGACCACCAACTGCACCTCCGTGACCTTCAGCATCGACGGCGAGCCCACCGACGCGGTCCCCGTGGCCGCCAACGTAGCGCAGACCACCGTCACCGTGCCCGCGGGCGACTTCACCCTCGGGGCCCAGGCCTCCACCGCCGGGGGCCTCACGGGCAGCGTCGAGCCCATCGCGCTGACCGCCGCCGGTGAGCCCCCCGTGCTCGACCTCGACCTCGACCTGGGGCGCAACGGCTTCGACCTGAGCAACACCGATCCCGACGCCGAGGCCACCTGGACCCTGTCGGGCACCGCCGAGGGCGTACCCGAGGGCGAGGCCGTGGCCCTGGTGTTCGAGCCCGCGCTGCCCGGCGCGCCCGCCGAGGCCACCGTGGGCGCCGACGGCCGCTTCACCTTCCAGATCACCGCCGACGGCGCGAGCTGCCACGGCCTGAGCGCCCGCTACACCGATCCCTGCGCGGGGCCGGCCCGCAGCAACGTGTACCAGGTGTGCGTCGACACCCTCGTGCCCCAGGCGACCCTCACGGCGCCCGCCGACGGCAGCACCCTGACGGGCAATGACGACGTCGCCCCCGCGGTGCCGCTCCTGCAGATCGACGCCACCGTGCAGGTGGTGGACGCGCACCCGGCGGACGTGGACTACGACATCGGCGTGGAGTGCAGCGGCGACAACGGGGCCTCCTGGGTCCGCCGCCACGACGCCCTCATCCGCCGGTCGAGCCTCGACGAGGCGGGCACCGGCACGGTGCGCATCAACCTGGTGCCCGGTGATGACGGCGAGCTGCGCTGCCGCCCGGTGCTCGACGGCGCGCCCAACCCCGCGGCCACGACCCCGGTGACCTGGCGGGTGCTCTTCGAGGCCCCCTTCCTGACGGTGGTGGAGCCGACGGTGGTCGAGGGCCGCGCCTGCGTGGGCGACACGCTGCCGGTGGGCGGCGTGGGCAGCAGCCTCGACGGCAACGATCCCGCGCTGCAGGCCCAGGTGCTGGACGGCATGATGGCGGTGGTCGCCGAGGCGCCGCTCGCGGCCGTGGGCGACGAGGGCTACCGCACCGAGTTCGGGGCCGAGGGTGGCCCTGCCGCGCTGCCCGAGGGCGACTACGTGCTGCGGGTGTGGGGCACCGTGCAGGGCAACGTCGACGTGGCCGTGCAGCCCAACCTGATCCCCGTGGTCGTCGACCGCACCGCGCCGCAGCTCGCCGTGCTCGCGCCGGCGGCCGACGCGCCCCTCGGCCTGGCCGACGACGCCGACGCCGATCTGACCAACTGCGTGCAGACCCCGCTCACCCTGGACGTGACCGACGGCAACGTCGCCGAGGTCTGCGTCACGCTGAACGGTGGGCAGGCCAGCTGCTACCCCGTGGGCGACGACGGCCGCGTCATCACCGAGGCCGTCAACCTGCTGGACGGCGCCAACCCGCTGGTGGTGGAGGCCGTGGACTGCGCGGGCAACGCCGCGACCTTCGAGATCGCGCTGACCACGGCGGGCTGCCCGCCGCGCATCACCGTGACCACCCCCGCCGATGGCACCCGCGTGTCGCTGGGCGCGGACGTGGACCCCAACGCGCCGGGCGTGCAGATCGACGCGCAGGTGGCCACCGCGCTGCCCGAGGGCGTGCCCGTCGAGGTCACCGTCAACGGCGTGCCCTTCGGCCCCGAGCCGGTGGACGCCAACGGCGAGGCGACCGTGCGCATCACCCTCGACACCCCCGCTGGGCAGGTGAACCCGCTGCCGTACTTCGTGCAGGGCCGCAACGCCGACGGCGGCAACGCCGGGCCGGTCAACACGGTCACCCTGCTCTTCCGCGACCCCGCCGTGGCGATCCGCGCGCTGGGCGACTGCATCAACGCCGGGGTGGCCGACGCCTCCCCCGCCGCGGGCTTCCAGCTGTCCATCGTGGCCGACGTGCAGCGCGCTGAGCCGGGCGATCTCGCCACGCTGAGCGCCGACTGTGGCGGCGGCGTGCAGGCGGTGGAGAGCCAGGTCCGCCTGGATCGCAGCGTCGCGTTCCCCCCGGTCACGCTGCCCGCCGAGGGCCGCTGCACCTTCACCGCGCAGGTCACCGACGGCGCCGGCCAGGTGGGCCAAGGCATCTCGCGGGTGGACGTGGATCGCGTGGCCCCGACGGTCACCTACCTCAACCCGCAGATCGGCGCGGTGGTCACCCCCGCGAACGACGAGGATCGCCGCGACGTGCCCGAGGCCTCGGGCGTGCAGCTGACCCCGCAGGTGCGGGTGTGTGGCGCCGCCGGCGAGACCCTCACCGTGAGCACCAACCCGGTGATCCAGGGCGGCCGCTTTGACGTGGACGTGCCTGCGGGCGACTGCGCGGACCTCGCGCTCCCCCAGCTCACCCTGCCCCAGGGCCAGGTCAGCTTCACCGGCACCACCGCCGACGCCTGCGGCAACACCGCCCAACGCGTGAACACGGTCACCGTGGAGTCGGGGGCCTCGATCACCGTGGTCGACCCGAACAACGGCCAGTCCCTGCGCGCCTCCATCGACGACGATCCGGCGGCCGACGGCTGCCAGTACACCCTCGTGGCCACCACCTTCGGGCTGGGCCTCGACGCCGAGTACACGGTCTGCACCGACGTGGCGCAGGGCGCGAGCCCCGAGCTCTGCAACGGGGGGGCGGGGGCGGTCACGGACGCGGGCTGCGTCGCCGTGGCCGGCAACCTCGTGCGCTGCCCGCTGTCGCTGACCACCGGCGTGCACACCCTGACGGTCGCGGCGCGCTTCGGTGAGCGGGTGCTGAGCCAGCCCATCTCGGTGCGCGCCGACTGTGAGGCCCCCACCGTGGAGGCCCTGACCATCGCCGAGACCGGCGACGACGCCTGCGTCAACCGCCAGGAGCGGCTCAACGTCGACGACGCCAACCCCACCGCGGCGGTCACCGTGCGGCTGCAGACCGGTGGCCTGGAAGATGGCCAGACCGTGGCGGTCGTGTCCGAGGGCGGCCAGCGGGTGCTGGGCGTGGCCCGGGTCGACGGCGACGCGGCCGTGCTGCAGGTCAACCTCGCCAGCGGCCAGACCCACAACCTGTTCGTGCGAGGCCGGGACGTGGCCGACAACCCCTTGCCCCTCGAGGGCGAGGGCGGCAACGGGCTGGCCATCATCGTGGACGTGGAGGCGCCTGCGCCGGCGCTGCTCAACCTCGAGGCCGCGGGCTGCTTGAACGCGACGGCCGATGGCGACGGGCAGGCCGTGGGCCTTCAGTATGCGCTGCAGGCGCAGACCAGCGGCACCGCCGCCGATCCCGTGGCGCTCGCGCTGACGGCCGGGGCCAACCCACAGCTCGTCGACGCCGTGGTGTCGCCGCAGTACCTGTTCAACACCATCACCCTGAACGACGGCCAGCAGTCGGTGACCCTCACCGCCGCCGACGCCTGCGGCAACGTGGGCAGCGTGGGCGGCTTCGAGCAGCTCGCCGGGCGCCCCGACTGGACCCGCCCCCGTGCCCTCGCGTTCCGCGTCGACACCCAGGCGCCGGTGCCAGCCGTGGGCGGCCTGATGGCCAACACCGTCTACACCGCGGCCGACGACATCGATGGCGACGTCACCAACGGCCTGCAGCTCGACGCCATCGCGCAGTTCGCTCCGGCGGAGGCCATCGAGGCCGGCGCGCAGGTGCGCTTCCGCGCCAACGGCCAGCCCCTCATCACCAGCCCCAGCCCGCTGACGGTGCCGGCCAACTTCGCGGGCAGCCTGCCCGCCCGCCTGACCCTGACCCCGGGCGCTCAGGCCATCACCGCTGTGGGCGTGGACGCGTGCGGCAACGTGGGCGTGAGCCCCGAGGTCGCCATCACCGTCGACGTGGGCGGCTGCACCAGCCAGATCCTGGGCCTGGATGGCGATCCGACGGTCTTCGGGCCGGCGGACGGCGTCGCGGCCGCCGGCGGCCTGACCCGCACGATCACCGGCCAGGTCGACTTGCTCGACCCGGCCTGTGCCGGCGCCGCCGTGCAGCTGCTGGCCGATGGCGCGCAGGTGCTGGCCAACGGTGTGGTGGGCGTGGACGGCGCGGTGTCCCTCGACGCCACCCTGCCCACCGGCAGCTACAGCCTGAGCCTGCAGGTGCAGGTCAACGGCGAGACGGCGTCCTCGCCGGCCCGCGCCGTGGCTGTGGATCTCACCGCGCCGTCGGTGGCCTTCCGCACCCCCGCCGCCGATCCGGCGGTGGTGATCGACGACGCCGAGCCCGGCACCGAGGGCCAGCAGGCCCTGCTGGTGCTGGACGTCACCGAGGCCGCGGTGGTGACCGCGCGCACGGCCACCATCGAGGTGGACGGCGTGCGGGTCGTGGGCCCGGTCGACGTGGCGGCGGGCTCGCCCACGGTGTTCAACCGCGCCGTGACCCTGACCCCCGGCGACCACGCTGTGCGCGTCTGCGTGCGGGACGCGGCCGGCAACGAGGGCTGCGCCACGCGGCAGGTCAACGCCGATCCGGCCATCCCGGGCGCGGTGGTGGCCACCGTCGAGATCACCGATCCGCGGGCCACCACGGTGACCCTGGCCTTCGTGGCCCCCGGGGACGACGGCGACGCCGGCGGCGCCGTGGCGGGCTACCGCGTGCGCCGGGCCGCCGCGGCCATCGCCGATGAGGCGGCCTGGACGGCGGCGACGGCCCTGGCCGATCACCCCGCCGTCGCGGCGCCGGGTGAGGACGAGTCGCTGGTCATCGAGGGCCTGGCCCTCAACGACATGCACCACATCGCCGTGCGCGCCATCGACGAGGCGGGCCGGCTGGGCCCCGTGGCCAGCGTGCAGGCCGACCTGAGCCTGGGCCGCGCGACCTACACCATCGCCCCCCGGGGCGGCGCGTGGAGCAGCGATCAGGTGGTCAACGAGTCGGGCACCGTGCACGCCGTGGGCGACGTGGACGGCGACGGCTTCCAGGACGTGCTGGTGACCGTGGCCCAGGTGCCCACGCCGGGCGCGCAGACCGCGATCATCTTCGGCCGCGCCGATCTGGACGCGGCGGACGCCGCGGACGTGCAGCCGCTGACCGTGCCCGACAGCGTGTGGGGCCTGTACTTCGGCGCCAGCGCTGGGGCCGTCGGCGACGTGAACGGCGACGGCGCCCCCGACTTCGCCGTGGTGGGCTTCGAGCAGGCCACCTTCACCACGGTGGTGGCGCTCTACCTGGGCTGCCCCGCGGGGGGCGGCTGCGTGCGCGACGATGTGCTGACCGCCGACGTGAGCATCCGCACGGGCCGCGTGGCCTACAACGTGTCGGGGGTGGGGGACGTCAACGCCTTGGCCGGCGAGCCCCAGGGCTACGACGACCTCCTCATCGGCGGCGACGTCGCGGGGCAGTCGAGCCAGGCCTACCTCATCGCGGGCCGCCCCACGGCGGACTGGCCGGCGGTGATGAACGCCTTCGACCTCAACGCGGCCGAGGGGCGCACGGCGCTGACGGTGCCGGCGGG
>JAUHVS010000830.1 GCA_030424955.1 bacterium
GCGTCGAGGTGGTCCAGCATTCGGCGGGTGGGCTCCACCTTGCGGATCGCGCAGCAGGCGTCGGGGTCGCGGGCGTGCAGGTCGGCGCCATGCCGTGCGCCCTGCTCGCTGAGGGAAATGAGCGGCTGGACGACCTCGACGGTGACCGGCAGCGCCGCTTGCAGCCGGTCGATCATGTCGAGGGTCTCGCGAAAGTGCAGGCCCGTGTCGACGAAGAAGACCCGGACGCCGGGGGCGATCTGGCTGGCGAGGTGCGCGAGGACGACGCCCGAGGGGCCAAAGGCGGTCGACAGCGCGATGCGGTCGGGCGAGAACGTGTCGAAGGCCCAGCGCATGGTCTCGGTGGCGTCGGCCGGGGCGCTGGGGGGGGTGCTGTCGACGGAGGGCCGCGCGCTGGAGTACATAAACTTCACCTTGTTGATCGGTTTATGTGGTTGATGATGCCGGAGGGCCCAGGTCGGGTCCAGTGGAAGTGAGGGGGACCGGGTGGAGACCGAGTACAAGTACGTCGAGACGAGCTTCGTGACGGACGACGAGCTGAGCCGGCTGGTGAACGAGTGGACCGCGCTGGGCTGGCGCTACGAGGGCGTGCAGTTCGCGATGCGGGAGAGCTCGAAGCGGCCGTCGATGGCCTTCTTGCTGTTCACGCGGCAGCGCGAGGCCGCCAGCGACGGCTGACCGGCCCGTGCGCCGCCCTCCGGTGGCGGGCGTCTGCGGGTTTTGGTGACAGGCGGGGTGAAGGCCCCGGCTCAGTCTTCGCTGGCGTCCTCGGGGGCGTCGCTGCCGACGGCCTCGCCCAGCGTGGCGGCCTGGGGGTCGAGGCGCTGGAGCGCAGCGGCCAGGGCGGCGCGGGCCTGGGGCTGGCAGCGGGCGGCGAGGGCGCGGATGGCCGGCAGGCTGTCGCGATCTCCGCGCTGGGCCAAAGCCTGCGCGGCCGACACCCGCACGCGCTCCGAGGGGGCGCGCAGGGCGTCGCGCAGCGGCTGGAGGCTGGCGTCGCTGGCGTCGCCCGCGAGGGCGCGCACGGCGGCGTCGGCCAGGGGCTCGATGCCCCCCTTGGCGGCGTGGGTGCTGAGGATGCGGCGGGCGGGCTCGGTGTCCCCCAGGTGCCCGAGGGCGATGATGGCCTCGACCCGCGCTGGGATCGCGGCCCGGGCGTTGCCGGCGATGCGCCGCAGGGCGGGCTGCAAGGCAGCGACGCCGCTGCCGCCGGCGACCCGGGTGGCGGCCATCACCACGCTGGGGTCGGCATCGCTCAGGGCGGGGACCAGGCAGCCAGCGGCGGCCGGGTGGCGGCGCAGGCCCTGCGCAGCGGCGCGGCGGACGGCGGGCCACGGATCGCTCAACAGCGCGCAGGTGTCGGCCCCGAGGGCCCCGCTGCGGGCCACCGTGGCGCGGACCTCGGGGTCAGGGTGGGCGCGGCCGGCGGCGAGCAGGGCGGTGGCGCCCGCGACGCTGAGGGCCTGGGCGGCCTCCCGGGCGAGGGCGACGGCCTCCGGGGTGTCGGCGCCGGCCAGCAGGGGCGCGAGGGGCTCAGGGGGGCCGTCGTAGAGTGGGGCGAGGCGCAGGGACCAGGCGCGATCGCGCAGGCTGGCGGCGGGATCGGCCGCGATGGCCACGAGCAGCCCGCCGATGCCGGCCGCGCGCGCGGTGGCGCGGTCGGGCGGGCTGAGGCGATCGAGGGTGGTGAGCGCTGCCTCGCGGCCCTCCGGCCGGGCGAGGGCCCGCTGGGTGGCGCCGAGGTCGAAGGCCGGGCCGGCCAGGAGCAGGGCGAGGGCGGCGCCAGAGAGCATCATGAGCCAGGTCCCCAGAACAGCAGGGCGGCGACGCCCAGGGCGAGGCCGCCGGTGACCGCCAGGGCGTTGGCGGTGAGGGCCTGCTGCTCCCCGCGGCTCTTGAGGCGGTCGAGGGCAGGGCCGTTGGCGCTGCGGTCGTAGTCGGCCTGCGTGCTGCTGAGCTGGGCCCCGGCGACCGCGGCCGCGACGAGGGCCGCCGCGGCGGCGCCCGTTGTGAGCCAGGCGGCGACGCGGCGCCCCGCGCCCGGCGGCGGCGCCGATGGGCCCAGGCCGTCGCGGGCGTCCAAGAGCAGGACCTCACCCGCGGCGACGTCGACCAGCAGGTCCGGGTGGCCGCGGCGCATCAAGCGGACCCGCCCCGCGGGGACCGCGGTGGCCTGCAGGGCCGGCACCTGGCGGTCGTGGGTGCGGAAGGCCTGGCCCGCAGCGGGGAGCAGCACGGCCTCGACGGGGCTGCCGACGAGGAACGCGCGCACGACGTGGCGCAGGGCCGTCGAGAGGCGCGGATCGTCGACGGACTGGACCGGGCCCAGCACGTAGACGGTGGCGCGGAACGGGGACAGGCGGTCGGGATCGAGCAGGCTGAGGTGCACCGTGAGGCGGTCGCCGCGCTGGGCCAGGCGGGGCAGCAGCACGAGGTTGGCGCCGGCGGCGCGCGCGGCCTCTCGGG
>JAUHVS010000831.1 GCA_030424955.1 bacterium
CGGCGTCGAGGCTCACCTGCAGGTTGATGTCGTGCCCCGGGCGGTCGCCCAGGCCCATGATCGGGGGGCTGATGCGCGAGGCGTCGGGCACCGCGTCGGTGTCGAGGGCCCAGCCGGTGCCCTGGTGGCCGGTGGCGTCGCCGGGCGAGAAGCGGGGGCCCACCACCATGGGGAACACGAACTCATAGCGGCCGGCGTCATAGGTGAGGGTCTGTACATAGCGGATGTGCACCTGCACGGCCTCGCCGGGGGGGATGTTGGCGACGGACTGCGTGAAGATGTTGGGCCGCTCCTGCTCCAGCAGGGCCGCCGTGTGGCCCGCCGCGCGGGCGGCGGCGTACGTCGCGCGGGCGTCGGCGCGTCTGCGGATCTCGGCGCGGATGACCCGGTCGCCCACCTGCATGCTCAGGTCGTCCACCGCGCTGTTCTCGGGCAGCGGGAACACATACACGGCCTCGATCGCCTCGCCGTGGCCGTTGTGGAAGGTCTGCGTGACGTCCACCCGGGCGACGTGGGTCGACAGCTCGGCGTGCACCTGCGTGCGGATCAGCGGCAGGGGGGCGTCGGTGCCCTTGACGGTGAGCGTCGGCAGGCGCCCCGGGGCGGTGTGCACGCTGCGGGCGAGCTGCAACAGCGCTGGGTCCGGCGGCGGCAGCGCGCCCTCGGGCGGCGCAGCGGGCGTCGCCCCGGCAGGCGCGGCCCACCACAGGGCGAGCAGGGCGGTCAGGGCGGCGGCAGACCGGCGGAACATAAACGCACTCCCCCCGTGGCCGGCGGCTCGGCGGTCACGGTGTCAGGCTCTGGTCATCTGCGCTGGGTGGCAGCGCGGTGGCTGTGCGGCGTTTGACCGCGGCGGGTGGCCGAGGTTCCGGCGGCGCTCGAGGAGAGGCGGCGGGGCGGGGGATCAGCGGCCCAGGAGCCGGGCCAGCACGTCCACGCCCCGCAGGGCCCGCTCAGGCTCGACGCTGGTGAAGCACAAGCGGATGTGGGTGTCGTACACCGGGCCGAAGCTGGGCCCGGGGCCCACCAGCAGGCCGCGGTCCACGCAGTCGCTCAGCAGGCCGGGCAGGCCCCGGTCGTCGAGGGCGTCGGCGACGTCGAAGAACAGGAAGGTGCTGCCCTCGGGCGCCGGCACGCCGAGGCGGGCCGCGGCGCGGGCGCCCACGTCGGCGTACTGGGCCGCCGCCGCCGCCGCCCACGCGTCGCCCGGGCCCTGCAGCGCGTGCAGGGCCGCAAGCTGGCTCGCGGTGGGGGTCGAGTACCAGACGTGGGTCGCGATCTTGTTGAGGTGCGGCATCACGTCGGCGGGGCCCACCACGTAGCCGCAGCGGTTGCCGGCCATGCCGTAGGCCTTGCTCATGCTGTGGCAGCTGAAGGTGCGCTCGGGGGCCAGCGGGCGGGTGTACACGTGCTCGCCGGCGTAGGCGTAGTGCTCGTAGACCTCGTCGGCCAGCAGCCACAGGTCGTGCCGGCGGGCGAAGGCGGCCATCGCGGCCAGGGCGTCGCCGGGGATGATGCGCCCGGGGGGGTTGTGCGGGGTGTTGACGTACAGCGCCACCGTGCGGTCGGTGCGGGCGGCCTCCAGCGCGGCGACGGCGGCGGCCGGATCCTCGTCTGCGCCGAAGAAGGGCACGGGCACCGGCGTGCCGCCGACGGTGCGCACGATGCCGGCGATCAGGGGCCAGAAGGGGGCGAGGATCAGCACCTCGTCGCCGGGCGCCAGCAGGGCGCCACACACGGCGCCGAGGCCGCCCGTGGCCCCTGCGGTGACGAGCACCGAGGCGCGCTCGGTGGGCACGCCCTGCCTCTCGACGACCCGGTCGACGATGGCGTCCAGCAGGGCGCGGGTGCCCTGCACCGAGGTGTAGCGGTGCATGCCCGGGTGGGCCTCGACGGTGAAGTCCTGCATCCGGCAGCCCACGGCGGGCTCCAGGGAGGTGTCGCCGACGTGCAGCGGGTAGGTCTCGCCGGCGTAGGTGGCGAGGCGGTGGGCCAGGCTGGAGTAGATGGAGCCGGGCATGGTGGCGACCACGGGGGACACCTGGGGATAGCGGGGCATGTGGACCTCGATGAGCGTGCGCGCGCCGCGAGCGTGGCCCTGGGGTGTACGGATCGTCAACGGGCTGCGCCGAAGCGGCGGCGCGGGGGGCGTCGAAAGGGGTTGAGCAGACCTGCGCGATCCCACTACACAGAAATAAGTGAATCATAAGTCAGTTCTTGGCTGATCCTTAACTCTGTGAGGCACGCATGACGGTTCGTTCGTTGGTCGGGGTGTTGGTCCTGGGCGCCGCGCTGGCGCTCCCTGCCTGTGATGATGGCAGCGACACCGGCGCCGATATGGGCGCGGTGGGCGGCATGGGCGGCGCGGGCGCGGCCGGCGGCGCGGGCGGCGGCGCGGGCGGCGCGGGCGGCGAAGGCGGCATGGGCGGCGCGGGCGGCATGGGCGGCGAAGGCGGCATGGGC
>JAUHVS010000051.1 GCA_030424955.1 bacterium
CCCCCTCGCCGGGGTGCGCGCCGCCGCCGCCCGCAGCCTGCCCGCCGACGATCCCGCGCTCACCGGTCTGGCCGCCGACCCCGATCCCGGCGTCGCGTGGCTGGCCGCCCAGGCCGCCGCCGGGGCCTTCGCCGCCCCCACCCTCACCCGCCGGCTGGGGCCCCACGCCCGCAGCGACGCCGCCAGCGCCCAGGCGCCCTACGGCCTGCGCCCGGGCGATCCAGTGCCGAGCGTGCCGCGGGCGCCGGCCGCCCTGGCGCTGTGCCAGACCGCCTTCGACGTCAACCTGGGGGTGGCCGTGCGCAGCGCCGAGGCCGCCGGCCTGCGCGAGGTGTTCGTGGTGGGCCGCGAGGCGGTCTTCACCAGCCCCGCCCGCGGCACCGACCGGGTGATCCCGCTGCACGCCGTGGCCGATCCGGCGGCGCTCATCCGCCTGGCCCGCGAGGGGGGCTACCAGCTCGTCGCCGTGCAGCAGACCCCGCGCAGCGTGCCGTACCACACGGCGAGCTACCCGCCGCGGCCGCTGTTCATGATGGGGGCCGAGGGCGAGGGCCTGCCCGACGCGCTGCGCCTGGCGGCGGACCTGGTGGTCGAGATCCCGCTGTTCGGGATCATCGACAGCCTGAACGTGGCGGCGGCCGCCACCACGGTGATGTTCCACTGGCGGGTGCACCACGGGGCCTGACGCCCCCGGGCACTCGGGGTCGGATCAGCCCCAGCCGCGCAGGCGGTTCTCGGCGTCGCGGTAGTCCTGGAAGCCCTTGCGGACCACCTCGACGGCCTCCTTGGCGTCCCCGAACTCCTCGACGCTGACCTCTTTGTGCTCGAGCTTCTTGTAGTCCTCGAAGAAGCGCTTCATCTCGCGGAGCATGTGCTTGGGCACCTGCGAGATGTCGCGGTACTCGTTGAACGCCGGGTCGTCCACGTGCACGGCGATGACCTTGTCGTCCGCCGCGCCCTCGTCGACCATGTGCATCACGCCGATGGCCCGCGCGCGCATCAGCGCCAGGGGCACCACGGGCTCGTTGCCCAGCACCAGCACGTCCAGCGGATCGCCGTCGTCGCAGTAGCTGCGGGGCAGGAAGCCGTAGTTGGCCGGGTACATCACCGACGAGTACAGGATGCGGTCGACGCGCAACATGCCCGAGGGCTTGTCGAGCTCGTACTTCACCTTCGATCCCTTGGGGATCTCGATGACCACGTTGAAGGCGTCCTCAATGTGATCGGGGTTGTTGGGCAGGTCGTGCCAGGGGTGGGCCATCGGGGGGCTCCTTTCAACCACGGGAGTGGATGCGGGCGGAGGGGTACCAGAAGGCAGGGGGCCCAGGCCAGGGGCGCATCCACGGGGGCGCACGGGGCATCTGGAAGGGGCGCCGAAACCCCCGACCGGAGCCCGACTTGCGCCCTTACCCCATCGTCCTTTTCGATCTCGACGGCACCCTGCTCGACACCACGCCGATGATCGTCACCTCCCTGCGCCACACCGCCGCGCGGCACCTGACGGGCTGGGCGCCCACCGACGCCGACCTGATCCGCGGCATCGGCACGCCCCTGGAGCACCAGTTCGTCGCGCAGATCGCCAGCGCCGGCCTCGCCCCCGACGACGCCCTGGCCGCGGCCATGCTCGACACCTACCTGGCGCACAACCTGAGCATCCACGACGCCCAGGTGCGCGCCTTCGACGGCGTCGTGCCCCTGCTCGACCGCCTGGCGGCCCGGGGCGCCCGGCTGGGCATCGTCACCAGCAAGACCACCGCCACCGCGCGCCTGGGCCTCGAGATCACCGGCCTGATCGACCGCTTTGAGTGCCTCATCGGCAAGACCGAGGTGCGCCGCTTCAAGCCCCACCCCGAGCCCGTGCTCACGGCCCTGGCCGCCATGGGCGCCGACGCGGCCGACACCGTCTACGTGGGCGACAGCCCCCACGACCTGCACGCGGGCCGCGCCGCCGGCACCGCCACCGCGGCCGCCACCTGGGGCCCCTTCAGCCGCGAGAGCCTGGCCGCGGCGCAGCCGGATCACTGGCTCGAGGCCCCCCTCGACCTGCCCTGAGGGTTGACACGGGGTCGCGCGGCGACCGAAACAAGGCGCTTCACGTCTCCGAGGGGCTCAGATCATGGCCACCGCACGCTACCTGTCGGGCATCCAGCCGTCCGGCCTGCTGCACCTGGGCAACTACTTTGGCGCCATCCGCAACCACATCGCGCACCAGGACAACGCGCTGTACTTCATCGCGGACTACCACGCGCTGACGAGCACCCGGGACCCCGCGGTCCTGCGCGCCAACGTGCACGACGTGGCGCTGACCTACCTGGCCCTGGGGCTCGATCCCGAGCGGGCCACCCTGTTCCGCCAGAGCGACGTGCCCGAGGTCACCGAGCTGACGTGGTTGCTGATGACCACCACCGGCATGGGCCTGCTGGAGCGCGCCCACAGCTACAAAGACAAGGTCGCGCGGGGCATCAGCCCCACCATGGGCCTGTTCTCGTACCCGGTGCTCATGGCGGCCGACATCCTCGCCTACGACAGCGACGTCGTGCCCGTGGGCAAGGACCAGGTGCAGCACCTCGAGATGACCCGCGACATGGCGGCGTCGTTCAACGCCATCTACGGCGAGGTCTTCAAGCTGCCCAAGTTCATCCTCGGCACGCCCGAGCCGGTGCCCGGCATCGACGGCGAGAAGATGAGCAAGTCGTACGACAACACGCTGCCGATCTTCGCGCAGGGCAAGGCGCTCAAGAAGCTGGTGATGTCGATCAAGACGGACTCCACCCCCATGGAGGACCCGAAGGATCCCAACACCTGCAACGTGTTCAAGCTGTACTCGCTGTTCGCCGACGCCCCCGCCCTGGCCGAGATGAAGGCCAACTACGCGGGCGGCAACTACGGCTATGGGCACGCCAAGCTGGCGCTGCTGGAGCAGATCAAGGCGCACTTCGCCGACGCCCACGCCCGGCGCGCTGAGCTGATGCAGACCCCCGAGCTGGTGGAAGAGGTGCTGGCAGCGGGCGCCGAGCGGGCCCGCGCCAAGGCGCGTGAGGTGCTCGATCGGGCCCGCGCCGCCTGCGGCCTGGACCCCGCCTGATCGCAGGCGCACCGCGCGCCACACCGATCCGCCCCGAGCAAGGGCGGGTCGGGCGCCGAGGCGACCCCACGGTCATGCAGGGAGGGCGCTGATCACGGGCGGGCGGGGTGGCCAGAGGCGGCCACGCCCGGAGGGATCAGCGGGCGCGGTAGGTGATCCGCCCGCGGGTCAGGTCGTAGGGCGAGAGCTCCACGGTGACCTTGTCACCCGGCAGGATCCGGATGAAGTACTTGCGCATCTTGCCAGAGACGTGAGCGAGCACCTTGTGCCCGTTCTCCAACTCAACCCGGAACATCGCGTTGGGCAACGGCTCGACGACCGTGCCCTCGACAGTGATGCCTTCTTCTTTCGCCACGAACGCTCTCCACTGCCGACACGCGGCATCTGCCATTGGGGGGCGCAAGGGCTCCCACGAAGCCGCACAGTCTAGTCAGCGCGCGCCCAGGCGCAAGTCGTTCGTCGGTCCGGGATCCGCGGGCCCCCGTGGCGACCGCCCGTGGGCCGCTCGCCAGCGTCCGCTCAGGCGCCCGCCTCGACCCAGCCCCGCTTGATGTTGGCCGCCAGCAGCGCCTCGGCCAGCGCGTCGGCCTCCGCCGCCGTCATCGCGGGCCGCACCTCCCGCTGCAGGGGCTCCTTGCGCCCCGGGCTGTAGTCGGTGAAGTGCACCACGAAGGCCGGGTAGCGCGGATCCACCGCCTCTTTGTGGGTCTGCCACACCACCAGCTTGCGCACGGCCACCTTGCCCTTGGTGGTCTTGGTGAAGACCTTGCGCTGGATGATCTCGCTCGCCGGCAGGGCCACGGCCTCGGCGTGCACGGCCAGCTCAGGCACCCACACCCGCTCGCTCACCTGGGCCATGCGGGCGTCGACGGCGTCGGCCTGCTTGTCGTCGCGCACCCGCACGAACACCGGGTGCAGGATGCTCACGCCCGGCATGGGCCGCACGGCCCGCCACCCGGCCTCGGCCTCGTAGGTCGCCACCATGCGGGTGATGGGATCCCCGCTGGGCTCGTCGGCGAGCACGTCGGTGATCTTGATCTCGATGACCACCTCGGGCCGCACGAACCGGTACAGCGCGCCGCTGCTGCTCGCGTAGCGGAAGTGGGTGGGGGCCCCCAGCGGCTCGAGCCGCGCGAAGAGCGCCTCGCGGGTGGCGACGTCCATGTTCCCGCACGAGCCGATCAGGTGGAACTGCCCGTCCTCGCGGATCAGCGCCAGCGCCAGCGAGCGCACGACCCCGGGCGTCTCGGCCCGCTCGGTGTAGCCGATGACCACCGCGTCCAGGGTCAGGCTCGGCTTCAGCTTGAAGGTGCGCCCGTCCTCGGTGCGCAGCACCAGCCCCTCGACCGCGCCCGAGCTCACCTGGGCGGCGTAGGCCGCGCGCACGTCCGCCGCGCCGGCCATGGGCTGGGTGTCGACCACCTGCACCCGCGTGCCGCCCGCCAGCAGCCCTTGGAGCACCGCCAGCTTGTCGGCGTAGCGCTCGAAGGGGCCCACCTGGGTCCGGTCGCCCCCCCACACGAGATCGAAGGCCGCGAAGCGCACCCGATCCACCTCAGCCACGGCCTCGCCGCCCAGGGCCGCCGCCAGATCGTCGTGCCGGGGCCGGCCCGCCGCGCGCTCGGCGTACAGCTCGCCGGCGATGACCGTGCGGGGCTCCTGCGTGCTCACCCGGTCGAGCAGCAGCGCCCGCGCCTCGTCGAGCACGGGCACCGCGCCGAAGATCACCCGGCCGCCGGGGTTGGCCAGGAACACGTCGCCGCCCTCGACCACCAAGAACCACAGCTCGCCGTCGAGCTTGGGCGACACCAGCAGCGGCCCCGGGGGCGTCAGGGCCTCGATCTCGTCGCCGCTCAGCGCCCGGTACCGCCCCGCGATGACGCGCTTGTACTGCTTGAGGCGCTGGGCCAGATCGGCGTCCACCACGCTGCCCAGCGGGGCCTGAGCGCCCTGCCCCAGCGCCCGCACCTGGCGGGTGTCGACGCTCGCCGGCCCCTCCGGATCCCTCGACGTGCGCGCGCTCATGAGCCCGACCCCTGCGGCGCGGGCCGCTTCAGCTCCATCTGGCTCAGGTGCAACAGCAGCAGGTAGCGATCGCCGTCCACGCGGCCCTCCAAGAACCCCTGATACGGCGAGCCGTTGGTGCTGAACCGCAGGGGCTCGCGGCCGCGCTCGCCGGCCGCCAGCCGCACCATGGCGTCCGCCTCGGCCAGGGTCCGCGCCATCTCGAAGAGGTAGTCGTACGTGAGCCCGTCCACGTGGCGGATCTGCACGGTGCGCGAGAACACGAAGCGCCGCACCACCTCGCGGCGGGGCAGCGTGCGCCCCACCCAGCGCACCGGCGCCACGGCCTGGATGTTGGCCTCGGTGTCGACGGGCGCGCGCCGCTCGCGCTCCTCACCGTCGGGCCCCGTCACGATCTCGACCACCGTCGGCGGCGCGTACAACACCTCGCCCGCGCCCGAGAGGTACACCCGATCGGTGCGCCCGAGCCGCTGGCCCACGGCCTCCAGATCGACCTCGGGATCGCCGTCGATGAGCGCCTGCGCGTAGTCCTCCCCATGGGCGGCCACCAGCGCGTCGTGCAGGCCATCCTCGGCCGCCGCCAGGAACCGGGCGAAGGCCACGTCGTGCCCGGGCAGCCCCAGCCGCGGGGGCGCCTCGGGCTGCAGGCCCGTGAAGGCGACGGTGGCGTCTCGGCCCGCCGCGTTGGCCACGTGTAGCTGTCGCACCATCCCCACACCTCATCGTTGCCGTTGCGCGTGGCCTCCGCGAGCGCAGGCCGTCCGTTGTGTCCACCGGTGATCAGCGCCGGATCTGCTGTGGCGGCGGCGGGGGTCACTGGATGCCCCGCAGGCTGCCCGGCGGGTTGCCTCAGAACATCTCGAAGTCCAGGTCATCGTCGAAGTCGTCGGCCACCTCGGCCGACCAGTCCTCGATGACCTGGGAGGTGAGGCTGCACCACTCGGGCGAAACCGGCTGGGTGATCAGCGCCCACAGGCCGTGGTCGTTGCTCAGCAGGATGCCCCGATCCAGCTTGCCCCCCCCGCGGTAGGCGAAGTCGAAGGCGAACAGCTCACCGGCGGCCAGCGCGGCGGCCAGCGCGGGATCGATCTCAGCGGCGTCCAGCGCATAGACGCTCTGCACCCGCGCATCGAGCAGCGCCTCGGGGCCCACGGGGGTCAGCGCCTGCTCGACCCCCAGCGTGCTGTCGTGCACCGGCGCCGCGCGGCCCTGGCTGTCGACCGGCTGCAGATCCTTGGCGACGTACCACTGCCCGTCGCCGTCCACGTAGCCCTGGCCCGCCATGCCGGGCCGCAGCAGGTAGCCGCCATCGGCGGTCAGCTCCGCCCGGGTGCAGGGGCCGCCGCTGGGATCCAGGGGCACCCGCCGGCGCCGGCCATACAGGGCCGCGCGATCCACCTTCTTGAAGTCGAAGGCGGTGGGCGCGCCCCCAAACGTCACGACAATCTGACGGGCCATGCCCCCTCCTGCGCTGCGAGGTGGGCATCGAAACGTCCAGCGGCGCCCGGCGCAACCCCCGTGGTATCATCGGGGCTCGGCGCGGCGGCGGGTGGACGACCCTCCTGCCGCTGCGCCCGGGCGCGGGGCCTGCGCTGCCGACCCCGGCCGCCTGTGTGCCCGCGACCCGCAGCCGACCCCGGGAGGTCTTATGCCCGCGCCCCGTGTCCTCCGCCTCCGCTGCCTCGCTGTCACCGCCCTCGCCGCCAGCCTGGCCGGGTGTGGCGCTGCCCACCCCACCAGCCCGTGCCCCGAGGGCTGCGGCGGCGATCCGCTGGAGGCCCAGCCCGCCGTCGGCGACACCACCACCCTGCAGGACGGCGAGGACGCCCCTGAGGGCGACGTCGGCAAGGGCGTGACCGACATCGACGCCGTCGAGACCCTCCGCTGCAAGCCGTTGGCCGCCGGTGAGAACCCCTCGGCGCCCCCCGTGCAGTGCCGGGTGAAGGTGGGCCCGCTCAACCTGGGCATGACCCAGGGCCAGACCGGCGGGACCGTGGGTGTGGGCGTCAGCACCGGCGCGCCGGCCGACGTCGAGCAGCCCACCCGCCGCCAGGTGGAGGACGAGAAGGACCTCGAGGGCCGCCGTTGAGGGACTACGCCGCGCTCTCGGCGCGCCTGCAGCGCATCGCGCGGCGGCTGCCCGAGGCCATGCTTACGGGCGCCGCGGATCACGATCTGGAGCACGACCTGCTGATGGGGCTGGGCGCCAGAGAGGACGACCGGCTGCTCGGCTACTACACCCAGGCCGGCATCCACAGCGCCCTCGAGGCCTACGGCATCTTCGACGAGCTCCGGCACCGAGGCTACGGCGCCTTCGAGGTGCGCTTCGATCTGCAGCCCTTCGCCCACACGCTGCGCCTGCTGGCCGACGGGCTGCTGGTGTGCGAGTGCCGGGTGCGCCAGGCGCGGGGCGCCAGCGACCCCTGCATCGCGGCCTTCCAGCGCGACTTCCTGCCCGAGCTGCTGGACGTGGAGTGGCTCGCGCTCAGCGATCCGCGGGCCGACTTCAGCCCCGAGCGCCCCCCGCTGCCGGGCCAGGACGCCCCGGGCAGCGGCGTCGGGGGTGAGGTGTTCGTGCTGCTGCTGATCATGGCCCGCCGCCTCGGCCTCCACGGCGTGGTCGAGGTGCCCGAGCGCTTCCACAACGCCCTGTTCTATCGCCAGGCGCGCTTCATCGATCCGGTGTTCCAGGGCCAGTTCGAGGCCCTGTCCGAGCTCGCCGCCCACCACCCCCTGGGGGACGTGGCCTGGGCGCTCGAGACCGGCCGGGTGATCAACGCGGCGGACGACACCCCCATCCAGTGGGCCCCGCGCGAGCAACTCCACGCCCTGGATCCGCGGCTGATCGAGTACTTCGAGCTGCCCGCGTGGCGCCGGGCCCGCGGCAGTGCCAGCCCCGCCTGATCCCGGCCGCTTCCACCTCAAATCCGCCGCAAAGCTCTGGTAGAGTCGCCCCGTGAGCACCAAGCACAAAGCCTGCATCCACTGCGAGACCCGCATCCCGCTCGCCGTGGCCGTCTGCCCCTTCTGTGGCGGCCGCCAGCCCGACCCCCGCGCGGCCCTCGCCGCCGAGAAGGCCGCGGCCGACGCCCCCGCGGGCGGAACCCCAGGCGAGGTCACGACGACGCAGCGCTTCGCCCCGGTGGCGCCCGAGCGGCCCGACAGCGCCGCCCCCGCGCCCGCGCCGCCCCCGCCGCCGCGGGCCCTGCGAGACGCCCGCTTCGCTGCCGGCCCCAAGGCCCGCGCGGCCCGCTCCGGTCGACTGTTCTGGACCCGCTCGGCCCTGGTGGTCATCGCCGCCGGCCTCGCCGTGTGGCGCTTCGCCCCCCGCGCCCTCGACCTCGGCGGCCTGGAGCCCTATGGCGCGCTCGCCAGCGGCCAGCCCTCGCCCTGTGCCGATCGCCCGGTGTGCATCATCGCCTTCCTCACCCCCTGGGATCCCGCGAGCGCCCGCACGGCCAACACCCTGCAGCGCCTGCAGGGCCTGCTGGCGGGCACCGAGGTCGGCATCGCCGCCGTGATCGGCAGCGACGCCCGGGCCGAGCTCGAGGCCTTCGCCGACGAGCTGCCGGTGCCGACGTGGCTCGACGTGGACGGCCAGCTCGAGGCGCGCACCGACCTGAACACCGCGCCCACCTGGTTCGTGCTCGACGCCCGCGGCCGCCTCTCGCGGTCCGTCGAGGGCACCTACTTCCCCCTCGACTACCACCTCGGCAAGCTCGGGCTGCGCCTCGAAGGCCCCGAGGGCTGAGGCGCGGGCGTGCAGACCGCCGATCCCGACGACCTGCACCCCACCACCTGGGCCGTGCTCCGGGCCCTGCGCGCCGGCATGCCGCTGTCGCGCAACCGGCACTTCGACCTGTACCGCGATCCCAACGTGCAGCGCGCCCGCCGGCTCCACCGGTGGCTGCAGTCCATCATCGATGACGTCCGCGCCGAGCCCGACGCCGTGCAGGTCCACGCCGTGGGCCCCGGCGAGGCCGCGGCCGGCCCGGTGGCCGGGCGCTACGCCCTGCGGGTCGACTTCCCTCGGCTCAACGGGCACCGCACCGCCTACCTGTCGGCCTTCGAGCTCACCCTGCTCGCCGACCACGCGCCCGCGGTGGCGGCGCTGCTCGCCGAGCGCCTCCAGCCCGCCTGAGCGCCCCCGCGCGCAGGGGCTGCCTGTCACCTTGAGCGAGCCCGCCCCGCCGTGGTAACGAGGCCCGCTTTGCAACCGGGGGTGTCCATGGGCCGCGCGAGTCTCGCCGTCCTCTGTCTCGCATTGGTGTTCGTCGGCTGCGACGACGACAGCCCGGGTCCGGCGCCCGCCGACGCCGCCGCCACAGACAGTGGTGGCCTGGTCGGCCTCGACCAGGGGGGCGCCGGCGGCATGGGCGGCATGGGCGGCATGGGCGGCGCAGGGGGTGAGACCCCGGCCGACATGGGCGCCCCCGATCAGGGCGCCCCGCTGTGCGATCCCGCCATCGGCTTCGGCATCCAGCGCGCCCCCGTCGCGGTGACGACGGAGGCCGCCTTCGCCCCCCGCGCCGTCTGGAACGGCACGGTCTGGGGCGTGACCTGGCAGGCCGCGGCCGACAACCCCGCCGAGCCCGATCTGCGCACGGTGCACTTCCAGCGCTTCGACGGCGAGGGCCTGCCCCTCGGCACCCCCGCGACCCTGGGCCAGAGCCGGGTCGCCCCCCACGACCTCGCCTGGTCTGGCACCCGCTTCGTGGCGGCCTTCGTGTCGGCCCGGGTGGGCGGCGTGGGCTTCGGTGGCATCCAGGTGCAGGCGCTGGACGCCGACGGCCAGCCCGACGGCGAGCCGGCCAACCTCAACACCACCTTCGACGCCACGCACCTGACCCTCGCCTACGCGCCCGGCGCCACCGGCGTGGTGGTCTACAGCCGCGGCCAGCGGCAGGCCGGCGCCGACGGCCTGTTCGCCCGCCCCCTCAACGAGCAGGGCGCGCCCGAGGGCCCCGCGGTGACCATCACCGAGACCGCCGTGCTCTCGCCGAACGTCGTGTATGGCGACGGCGCCTTCGGGCTGGCGTGGCTCGACCGCGACTCCGCGCGCCCCCTCGACCTGGTGTTCACCCTGCTCAGCGACCGCGCGCAGCCCATCGGGGACCGCCGCCGCCGCACCGAGGTGGGCGCACAGGGTCAGGTCCACCTGGCCTACGGCGCCGGCGCCTACGGCATCGGCTGGGGCCAGGTCGACAGCATGGGCGCCCTGACGCTGCACCTGACCCTGTACGATCTCAACGGCGATCCCCTCGACGAGGTGGCGCTGCCCGGCCCCGAGGGCTTCGCCCTGGTCACCGACGTCTCGTGGCTGGACCCGAACTTCTTCGCGGTGGCGTGGCAGGACAGCGTGGGCGACGAGCAGACCATCGGGCTGACCCGCGTCACCCCGGCGGGCGCCGCGTCGCCGTCGGTGCGGCTCGACGTCGTGCCCGGCCAGCCCGCGGGTGGCGCGGCGGTGGCCGGCACCATCAGCCGCGCGGGGGTCTTCTTCAACCGCGACCCCATGCTGCCGGAGTCCGGCTTCTCGGACGCCGTGCGCTTGAACCTGACCACCATGGCGCCCTGCCGCTGAACCCCAGCGGGCCACTGGGCCGGACCTCGTCGCGGGCCCCCTCAGCCGGGGGGCAGCGTCAGCGACCAGCCATCATCCGCCACATCCGCCCGTAGGGCGTCGCTCTGGGCCAGCGCGGCCGCGCGGCTCTCGTCGCTCAGGTGGCTCACCACCAGCCGGCCCACGGCCAGCTCGTCGCGGTGGGCCACCAGCTCCTCGACGCTGAGGTGTCCCCAGTAGCCCGCCGCCACGCTGCTGCACTCCGTGACGAAGCAGTCCACCCCGGCCACCAGCGCCGCCAGCGCGGGCTGCCAGCCGGTGTCGCCGCTGAAGGCCAGCGCGCCGTCCGGGCCGCGCACCACGAAGCTGGTCGCCTCGGCCAGCCGGTCGTGCTGCGCCGAGATGGCCTGCACGCGGCGGCCGAGCACCGAGACCTCGCCCGGCACCTGCCACTCCACCCACTCGATGGGGCAGGTCAGCCCGTCGAGCACGCTGGGGAAGGTCGCCTGCCACAGGGCCTCGACGCGGGCGCGGGTGCCGGGGGGGCCAGCGATGGTGAAGGGCCGCGTCCGCCGCTGGCCGTAGCGCAGCTCCACCAACAGCACCGGCAGCCCGCCGATGTGGTCACCGTGCAGATGCGTGAGGAAGACGCCATCCAAGGCGTTGAGATCGCAGCCGAAACGCCGTGCCTGCATCAGGGCGGTGGGGCCGAAGTCCACGGCCACGGTGCCCAGGCCGTCCTCGAGCCAGTAACAGGCGTGCCCGCGCCCGCCAGCGGCGTAGGCGTCTGCGGTGCCTAGAAAGGTCAAGCGCGTCAACGGCTTCCCCTGGGGGCCGCGTGCCCCGAAGCGCCTGCGGCCGCGCCCGCGGCTCGCCGTGCAAGGGTTGGCACAAGGCGCCCGGATCATCAAGCGCCGGCGGTTGCCAGTTGAAGCCCTCGCACCTATGCTGCGCGCTTTCGCCAGCCCGCCTGGAGCGTACATGGTCGTGGCCAGAACCAGCCTGCTCGTGGCGTTGATGCTGGGCCTCACCGCCTGCGGCGGCCTCTTTGGCCCCCGCCGCGCGGGGCCCGGCGGCCGCACGGTGGCCCCGAGCGGCGCCCAGCGCCTCGATCGCAGCGTCGTGCCGCAGCGCTACACGCTGCGCCTCGACATCGACCCCCGCGGCGCCACCTATGGCGGCCAGGCCGACATCGCCGTCAAGATCGCCCGCAGCACCCAACAGATCCGGCTGCACGCCTCGGGCCTCACCATCGAGTCCGCCGCGGTCGTCCGCGGCGAGCGCCGCTGGCCGGCCACCCCCGAGTTCACCGCCGACGGCGGGCTGATCCTGCGCCTGCCCGAGGCCGTGGACGGCGGCGACGCCAGCCTGCAGATCCGCTTCCACCGCGCCCTGCTCCGCGCCCCCGGCGGCGTGTGGCGCGTGCGCCTGGCCGACGACTGGTACGCCTTCACGCAGTTCCAGCCCGACCGCGCCCGGCAGGCCTTCCCCTGCTTCGACCAGCCCGAGTTCAAGACGCCGTTCCAGGTCACCATCACCGCCCCCGAGGGCGACACCGTGGTGGCCAACGCCCCCGAGACCGGCGCGACGACCGCCGACGGCAAGCGCACCCACACCTTCGCCGAGACCCGCCCGCTGCCCAGCTACCTGCTGTCCTTCGCGGTCGGGCCCTTCGACATCCTGCGCGGCGACGCCGACAGCGAGGTCCCGCTGCGGATCATCACCGCCCGCGGGCGCCGGCCCCTCGCGAGCTACGCGCTGGAGCGCACCGACGAGATCCTGGGCTGGCTCACCGACTGGTTCGGCCAGCCCTACCCCTTCGCCAAGCTCGACCTGCTCGCCATCCCCGACGCCACGGTGGGCGCCATGGAGAACGCGGGCCTGATCACCGCCCGCGAGACCCTGCTGCTCATCGACGGCAACACCGCCGATCCCCGCGCGCGCTTGTGGGCGCAGCTGGTGCTCGCCCACGAGCTGACCCACGCGTGGATGGGCAACCTGGTCACCCCCGTCTGGTGGAACGACCTGTGGCTCAACGAGGCCTTCGCCACCTGGCTCGCCGCCAAGGCGGTGGCCGCGGTGGATCCCGAGCTGGAGGCCGACGTCGAGGCCGTGGCGCGCACCCACTGGGTGATGGGCGTCGACGACCGCGGCGGCGCCCCCGCCGTGCGGCGCCCCGTGGCCGACACCCGCGACGTCGAGAGCGCCTTTGACCGCATCACCTACAACAAGGGCGCCGCGATCCTCCGCATGGCCGAGGCCTGGCTCGGCGAGGCCGCCCTGCAGCAGGGCGTGCAGGCCTGGCTGACCCGCTTCGCCTACGGCAGCGCCACCACCGACGATCTGCTGGCCGCCCTGAGCACCGCCGCCGACCGCCCCGTCGAGGCCGCCCTGCGGCCCTTCCTCGACCAGCCCGGCGTGCCCCTGGTCGAGGCCCGCCTGGTCTGCACCGCCGGGCAGCCCGTCGCCGTCGAGCTCACCCGGGGCCCGGCCCCTGCGGGCGCCACCCCCTGGTCGATCCCCGTGTGCGTGCGGGCCGGCCGCGGCGACACCACCCAGCGGGCCTGCACGCTGCTGGACGCCGACCGCCGCAGCCTGCCCCTCGAGGGGGCCTGCCCCGACTGGATCCACCCCAACGCCGACCAGGCCGGCTACTACCGCTGGTCGCTGCCCCGCCCCGCGCTGCTGGCCCTCGCGCGCACCCACCGCGCGCACCTGACCCCCGCCGAGCGCCTCGCGCTGCTGGGGCAGCTCGAAGCGCAGGTCGAGCTCGGTCGGCTGCCCATCGACGACTACCTCGTCGCCCTCACCGCCCTCGCCGAGGACGATCACCGCATCGTGCTCGACCACCTGATCGCGGCGCTGGCGCGGCTGCACACCGTCGCGGTCGATCCCGCGCACCAGCCGGCCTTCGCGGCCCTCACCCGGCGCCTGTTGACCCCGCACCTCACCCGCCTGGGCGAGCCCGGCGACAGCGAGGAGCCCCTGTCGGCGACCCTGCTGCGGCCCCGCCTCGAGGACGCGCTGACCTGGCTCGGCCGCGCCGAAGACCTGACCGCGCGGGCCGAGGCCCTCACCGATCGCTTCCTGGCCGATCCCGAGGCGGTGGAGCCCGAGGAGCTCATCCGGGCGCTGCCCGCGGCCGCCCGCACCGGCGACACGGCGCGGTGGCAGGCGCTGGTAGCGGCCCTCAACAAGGAGCCCGATCCGGTCACCCGGGCGGCCCTCGTCACCGCGCTCGGCGCCTTCGAGGACCCCACCCTGCTCACCCGGTCGCTGGGCCTGGTGCTGGACGGCACCCTGCGCCCCCACGAGCACAGCGCGCTGACCCGCGCCATCAGCCACCCCGACGCCCGCGCGGCGGCCTGGCGCTGGCTGCGGGTGCACTACGAGGCCCTGGAGGAGCGCCTCGGGGCCGACGACACGGCGGGCCTCGCGTGGCTCGCGGCGGGCTTCTGCGACCCGGGCCGGCAGGCCGAGATCAGCCAGTTCTTCGACGCCCGCCGGCCCAGCCCCGCCGCCCGCCGCGACCTGGATCTGGTCCGCCAGAGCGTCGAGCGCTGCGCCCGACTCCGCGCGGCCCTCCGCCCCCCCCTGTCCGCCTGGCTGTCCGCCCAGGCACAGCGATGACCGTCACCGTCGACGGCCACCAGCGCCTCGAGACCGGCGTCACCCCCCTCGCCTACGCCCTCACCCTGTGCCTCGATCCCAGCCGCGACAGCGTCGACGGCGAGATCCGCATCCGCGTCCAGGTGGACGCCCCCCGCCTCGCCGTACGGCTCCACGCCCAGGCCCTGCAGATCACCCACGCCGAGGCGCTGAGCGTGGGCCAGCCGCCGCAGGCGCTCACGGCCCGGATGGGCCCGAACGGCGCCCTCACCCTGGACGCCGTGCGCCCCCTCGCCGCGGGCGAGCACACCCTGAGCCTGCGCTGGCGCCAGCCCCTCACCGCGGTGCCTGAGGGCCTGTACGCCGCCGAGGCCGACGGCCAGCGCTACCTGTTCAGCCAGCTCGAGCCCCTCGCGGCCCGGCGGGTGTTCCCCTGCTTCGACGAGCCCGGCTTCAAGGCGCCCGTCGAGCTCACCGTGCGCGCGCCCCGCGGGCAGACCGTGCTCGCCAACAGCCCGCTGGCCGAGCGCCACGCCGACGGCGACGCGGTGGTGTGGCGCTTCGAGCGCACCCCGCCGCTGCCCACCTACCTCGTGGCCGTGGCCGCCGGCCCCTTTGACGTCGTGGAGGCCGCCCCTGGCAGCTGCGCCGTGCCCCTGCGGGTCATCACCACCCGCGGCAAGGGCCACCTCGCCCGCTACGCCCTGCAGATCACCCCGCGGCTCTTGGCCGCGCTCGAGGCCTGGATCGGCGTCCCGTACCCGTACGGCAAGCTGGACCTGGTGGGCGTGCCCAACTTCGGCGCCGGCGCCATGGAGAACGTGGGGCTCATCACCTTCCGCGAGCAGCTCCTGCTCCTCGACCCGGACGGCGCCCCCGTGCACGATCGCATGTGGGCCGAGATCGTCATCGCCCACGAGCTGGCGCACATGTGGTTCGGCAACCTGGTCACCATGGCCTGGTGGGACGAGCTGTGGCTCAACGAGGCCTTCGCGACCCACCTCGAGACCCTGGCGGTGCACGCCGTGTCGCCGGGCTACGCCGTACCCCTCGAGGCCATCCGCGAGACCGACCGGGTGATGGCCCACGACGCCCTCACCCGCGCCCGCGCCATCCGCCAGCCCATCATCGACGGCGGCGACGTGCTCAACGCCTTCGACGCCATCACCTACGGCAAGGGCGCCGCGGTGGTGCGCATGCTCGCCGCCTGGCTCGGCGAGGACACCTTCCGCGCCGCCGTCCGGCAGTACCTGCAGCGCCACGCCCACGGCACCGCCTGCACCGAAGACCTCGTGGCGGCCCTGCAGGCGGCCAGCCGGCAGCCCGTCGGCGACGTGCTGCGCGGCTTCCTCGACCAGCCCGGGGTGCCCCTGCTGGCCCTGCACCCTGTGGACGGCGACCGCCGCCGCTGGCGGTACCGCGTCACCCGGCACCGCCCGGGGCCCGCGACGGACACCGACCGGCCCACCGCCCAGTGGACCCTGCCGGTCACGCTGCGCTACGCCGTCACCGCCACCGCCGGGGCGCCCACGCCCCCGCCCCAGACCATGCGGCTGCTGCTGACCGCGCCCGAGGGCGAGCTGCGGGTCCCCGCGCCGGTCGCGTGGCTGCACCCCAACGACGGCGAGTCGGGCTACTACCGGTGGCGGCTCCCCCCGGCCGATCTCGAGACCCTGCTCGCGGCCGCCGGGCCCCACCTCAGCCAGGCGGAGCGGGTCGCCCTGCCGGGCCACCTGTGGGCGCTGCTCGAGGCCGATCAGCTCACCGCCGATCGCTGGTGCACGCTGGCCGCCCGTCAGGCCACGCACGCGCACTGGCACGTCCTGTCCGCCCTGATCGACGGCCTCCGCCGGATCACCTCGGCCTGCGTGAGCCCCGCGCAGCAGGCGGCGTGGGCGGCCTGGATCCACGCCCTGCTGGCCCCCCACGTCGCCCGGCTGGGGGCAAGCCCCCGCCCCGACGAGCCCCATGACGAC
>JAUHVS010000832.1 GCA_030424955.1 bacterium
CTTCCCACCGGGGGTCGGCCCCACCGGGTAGGCGCCCCTCAGTGCCCCCGGGTGTGCCCGGCCGGCCGGGGATCGCTGGGGATCGCTCCCCCTTCGTTGACTTTGAGCCCTCAACCGCCGACCGTGTTGTCCGATGCGCGGCGGGCCGCGCGTCTACGGGGACGGACGACCATACCGGGAGGGGACGAGATGCACTGGCAGGCGCTGGCAGCGGCGATGTGTTTGGGACTGGCAGGCTGTGTGCCACAGGGCGGCGGCGGCAGCGGAGGCTCGGGCAGCGAGACCCCGATCCGGATCGATGGGGGCAGCGGGCAGGGCGGCGCGGGCGGCCAAGGTGGCGAGGGCGGAGTTGGCGGCCAAGGCGGCCAAGGCGGAGTGGGCGGCCAGGCCGGCGCGGGCGGCCAGGGCGGCGCGGGCGGCCAGGGCGGTGTCGGCGGCCAGGGCGGTGTCGGCGGCCAGGGTGGCGCCGGTGGCGGCTGTGTACCGCAGGCCGAGCGCTGCAACGGCGCCGACGACGACTGCGACGGCCGCACCGACGAGGCCCTGGGCGATCTGACCTGCGGCGTGGGCGCGTGCGCCCGCAGCGTGCAGGCCTGCCAGAACGGCCGCGTGGCCCGCTGTGAGGCCGGCGCCCCCAGCGACGAGCAGCCCGGCAACGGGATCGACGACGACTGTGACGGCCAGACCGACGAGGCGGGCCCACCGGTCGGCCCCCGCTGGACGGTGCTTGTCTACGCGGTCGCCGACAACAACCTTGAGCTCGCAAGCTTGCTGGACTTGGAGGAGATGGCGCAGGTCGGCAGCGACGAACGCCTGCAGATCCTCGTACAGATCGATCGCGCGGCGGGCTGGTACGAAGGGGGCGTGCTCAACCTCCCCGACTGGACCACCACCAAGCGCCTGCGGGTCTTGAATGGGCGGCTGCAGGAGCTGGACGACCTGGGGGAGCGCAACCTGGGGCGCAGCAGCGAGCTGAGCGACTTCATCGAGTGGGGGGCCCGCGAGGCGCCGGCTGATCACTACGCGCTGGTGCTCTGGAACCACGGCTCTGCCTGGCCTGGCTTCGGTGGCGATGACTCGGCCGATGGGGACAACCTCGACCTGGGCGAGCTTGAGAGCGCCATCGCGGACGGCCGCCGCCGGGCGGGGCTCGCCGCCTTCGATCTCATCGGCTTCGACGCGTGCCTGATGGCGGCCTACTCCGTGGCTGCGGCCCTGGCGCCCCATGGGCGGTACCTGCTCGCCAGCGAGGAAGTTGAGCCGGGCCACGGCTGGGACTACGCCAGCCTGCGCGCGCTGAGGGACGGTGCCGATGACGGGCTGGCCCTGGGGCGCGCCCTGGCGGACGGCTTCTTGGCCCAGGCTCGGGACCAGGAGCAGGCGGCGTGGGTCACGCTGTCGGTGGTGGATCTGGCACAGGTTGAGGCGCTGGCGCAGCCGCTGCAAGCCCTGGCCGCTGGGCTGCGGGTGCAGGGCTTGGGGGGGGCTCAGGCCTTCGGCGTCGCGAGCCGCGAGGCGCTCGTGTTCCCAAAGGCACAGGCGGGCGATGCCCCGTGGGCCTTTCCCCAGGTCGACCTCGGCGACCTGTTGACGCGGCTGGTGGCTGAGCGCCCGGCGCTGCGGGCCGCGGCTGACGATGTCCAGCGGGCGCTCTCGGCAGTGGTTCGCTACCGCGTCAACGGCCCGCAGGCCCAAGCCGCCCGGGGGCTGTCGGTGTACCTGCCGAGGGACGTGAACGGCTTCTCGGCCGAGTACGACCGGCTCGCTGCCGCCGCTGCGTGGCGCGCCGTCTTGCAGGCCTGGTTGACGGCGGCCGGCGCTGCGCCCCCGCTGGATGGTCTGTTCGCCGAGCCTGACAACGTGGCGCAGGTCTTTCAGACCCCGGACGGCGTCGTGATCGGGGGGGCGTGGGTCCCCGGCGCAAACGACCAGGTCATCGACGTCGCGATGTGGCAGGGCATCGTGTTGGAGGATGTGCCGTATCTGCTGCTGCAGACCCCCGGCGGCCGGGACGGCGACGGCGCCTACGGCCTGTGGCGGCCCTTCGCGCCACTGTTCACAGATGGGGTCCGGTTCGCTCCGACCTTTGCGTCGATCACAGCCGACGGCAACAACACGGCCTACACCTTCCCCGTGCTGTACGTGTCTCTGGCGGGTGAGCAAGTCAGCGCCTTCCTGTACACCACGACCAACGCGCAAGGGGACGTGATCGAGAACACCCTATACGGCCAGTTCGCGGCGGGCGTCGGCGAGATCGATCCCGACCCGTTCTACGACTTCACACAGGAACGGCCGTTGGTCGAACTCGGCGACGGCGAGCTGCGCACGATCCGGTGGCCGGAGAACGAGTTCGACGTGGTCCGCGGGCGCGGCGAGCGCGACCTCGTGGTTCTGGTCGGAGTCGAACCGCACCTCGGTTGGCGGACCTACTCGGCGTGCATCACGCACG